>JAUWGN010000141.1 GCA_030606385.1 Dehalococcoidia bacterium | reverse complement strand
GTCGCCTCTATTATAGCATTCCGAAGTCTTTAGACGGCAGAGGAACAATAGAAAGGCTCTAGTATTGATCTATTGATCTTGCTGCTGCACATAAAGCCAGATTGTTGGCTGCCACAGTAGCAGTCGTTTTGTGGGTTGTTGCCCAGGGTCAAGTAAGCTAACATTGTTACAGAGACAAAGCTTAGTAGCTTAGCAGGAGGAACAGGATGAAATCACTAACGGAATACCTGTGGGTCAACACAGAGGAGCACCGGGAATTCATCAATATCACAGACAAGGTAAAGGACCTGGTAGATCGCAGCGGCATTAAAGAGGGCTTCACCCTGGTGTCAGCGATGCATATTACGGCTGGAGTATATGTCAATGATGCTGAGTCTGGATTAATCGCAGACATAGAGGAGTGGCTGGAGAAACTGGCACCTTACAAACGAGACTACAGGCATCACCTGACAGGTGAAACCAATGGAGATGCTCACTTGAAGAGCCTGCTCATCCACCACGAGGTTATCGTGCCCATAACCGAGGGGAAGTTAGACCTCGGGCCGTGGCAGCAAATCTACTATGCAGAGTTCGACGGTCAGCGTAGAAAACGTGTTATCCTCAAGGCATTAGGTGAGTGACCTATTCTTTTACAATGCAGCTAGTAAGAGGCTGGCATGGTAGAAATTCGGAAGGCTCCCAGGGCTTAACCCTCTTGCGCGAAGTGGACAATCTCATCCAAAATTAGGCGAACGGCGATACTGCTATTAGCGGTTAACAGAAGTGATTGATATTCACTGTCACCTGACATCTGCGCGATTTAAACATGACAGGGATGCAGTCATTCAACAAGCAAGCCGGCGGCTAGAAGCTGTCATCACAAGTGCGATACATCCGAATGAGGCTGAGAAGGCACTCAGGTTGTGTGAGAAGTATCCATCATTCGTCCATGCCACTCTAGGCCTACATCCTGTATATGCTGCTGAGCTGACAGATGAGGAGCTTGAAGCATACTTGAACTTGATAAGGCGCAACAGGTCAAAAATCGCTGGCATTGGTGAGATAGGGCTTGATTATCATTGGATTAGCGATAGCATAAGAATCGGGAAAATGAAGAAGGTCTTTATTGATTTTCTGCAACTCGCGAGAGAACTGGACCTGCCTGTCGTGCTGCACTTACGGAACGCCATTGATGAGGGACTGGATATAGTGATGAAAAACAAAATGAGGGAAGTTGTATTTCACTGCTTTAATGGCACGACGAGACAATCTGAGGAAATCACCAAGAATAACTATTACGTCTCCATCGCGACAAACATCTTGCGAAGCGAGAACATACAGAATGTGGTAAGCAAAGTGCCGCTGCAGCGAATAGTGACTGAAACTGATTCGCCCTATCTTGGGCCTCGCAGAAAGAGGAACGCTCCGCAAAATGTTAGCCTGGTTGTTGATAAGTTAGCTGAGCTTCAAGGGTTGTCCCCAACTGAGGTCGATGAGATAACAAGCCAGAATGCACGAAGATTCTTCAACATCGGCAGCCAAAACTCCTTCAAAACCTCAGCACCATGAACGTGGCAGGTCCAGACCCAAAACATCACGCAGTGCTCAAATACTTCCCCCCACAAACCGGTGTCAGGTCCGTAAAAGAGCTAATTGAGCAAGGATAGGGAATCCCAGAATCTGGGAACTCGTTCCACCCTGAGGTTAGACAATTGGGCGGATTGTTCAATACTCTCGGGTAACTCCTACTTGAGGAAAATTTCTTCTATCCTGCTTATCTTGATTTGCTGGCCTGGTGGAGATAGGGGGATTCGAACCCCCAACCTCTGCGATGCGAACGCAGCGCTCTCCCAACTGAGCTATATCCCCTCAAACTCAATTCTAGCAAAGCTCAAAATCCGGGGTCAAGCCAGCCGGCCGCCGGGCCTGACCAAAGGACGACCAGCAGCACAAAGAGGACATGCTTCAGCAGGATAAACTACTGTGGGGACACGAAGGCAACTAAACAAGGGAACATTAAAATCTATTTCCTCGGTGCTGCGGTCGACAAGAACTCCTATGCCGATGACAACACCACCAAGTTTATTTACCGCGTCAATTGTCCCTTTAATCGAGCCACCCGTAGTCAGGACATCATCGACTATGAGGACACGTTCACCAGCCTTGAATTCAAAATCCCGGCGGAGGATTCTCGCCTCCCCCTCTTCCTCAACAAAGATGCTTCTCACTCCCAGCTGCCGGCCTATCTCAAAAGCGAGGATAATGCCCCCGGTGGTTGGACCGGCAACCACATCCACTGACTGGTCCTTAAAATGATGCACAATAAGACGGCAAAGTTTCTCAGCATAAACTGGATATTGTAAAAGACGAAACTTCTCCCAGTACACCGGCGAATGCAATCCAGAGGAGAGCAGAAAATGACCTTCCTTCATCGCTCCGACACTTTCCAATATATCCATTACTTCGCTATTCAAATTCGACCCCAAATGTCTGCGAAACCGTCATTATTTCTTCCTGCTCGCTGGCTAAGTCAGGATAATTGTAATTTCCCACCCCCCTCCAACGCTCTAGTGGCCAATAGATAAACCAGGCCTTACCAATGATGTTCTCTCCAGGAACTGTCCCCCAAATATGTGAATCATCAGCACTGTTACGGTTATCGCCAAGCACGAAATATTCACCTTCAGGGATTTCCCGGGCTGGCAGAGTGTAACGAGGTGGATCCGATACATAAGGTTCTGTTAAAGCGATATCATTCAGGTAGACTTTGCCATCCTTAACTTCTATGGTGTCACCAGGGACAGCAATAACCCGCTTGATAAATGGATGATTGGCCGGTATCGGGGGCTTCAAGATGATGATATCACCATGTTGAGGGTCGGAGGAAAAATAAGAAGCTTTGCTAACCATCACCCAGTCTTGGTTTTCAATACCCGGCAACATGCATGATCCACGTACCATATAGCCTTGAAAGCTAACTCGAAGAAAGGCAAAGATAGCAATTGCTATCAGGATGGTTATGCCAACATCACGAAGGATTTTCTTCAACAAAGCTATCCTACCACTGAAGGAGGGCAAAAGCCAAGAACTGATTCACGTTTCATTCCTCGAGCCTGCTTTCCCGCTGGAGACCAGCGACAAGGCTCCAAGCCGCTAACTGGTGCCGCCAGGTTTTTCACCCATCTCCTGCATTGTTTTCATGATAATTACCGCTTCCCCTCTTTTATAAGTCTAACTCGATGTTACCATTCCAT
>JAUWGN010000136.1 GCA_030606385.1 Dehalococcoidia bacterium | reverse complement strand
GTGTGGTGAGAGGGCTTGAGGTTGCCACGCCTTCGGCTCGCAATGACAAAGAAAAACCTCGCAATGACGAATAAAAAAGTCGCAATGACAACAAAAGGGGGTTGTTAAATGAAGTTACTGCCACGGCTAATTATTGCTTTGCTTGTTTGCCTTATAGCAATCCCGGTTCTTGCTGTCCCTGAGCAAGTTCAGGCTGCTGTTCCCAGCATCACGGTTTCACCCGACTCAGGCAATGTGGGAGACCGGGTGACTATTCGGGGATATGACTTCGGTTCCGGTGAAGAGGTCGATATCTATTATTATTTTAATGGTGACCGTGAGCGGATAGAAGAAGATTTCGATGTTGGTACCGATGGCAATTTTACATATCGCTTTGATATTCCTGAGAGCTATAGCGGTAAGCATGATATTCGTGTTTACTATGACTCAAGCTGGAAAGGGGATGATTTCGAGGTGGAGCCAAAGATTGAGTTGGATGACGATGAGGGGTTTGTGGGAGACGAGGTTGAGGTAACCGGCACCGGGTTTGCCGAGGACGAAGATAGCATTAAGATAAGGTATGATGACGATGTGGTGGAACAAGTTGAGGAAGCGGAAACTGATGAATATGGCACCTGGACGGCAGCTTTTATCATTCCTGAATCTGTCAAAGGGGAGCATGATATAGACGCCAAGGGTGACGATACCAGTTATGCAGACGTCGATGAGATCGAATTCACCGTGAAGCCGAGGATAAGTTTGAGTCCGACATCGGGCTCTGCGGGCGACATCGTCACGGTAACCGCCACAGGATTTGAAGATGAAGAGGCGAATATCAAGATAAAGTATGATGATGAAGTGGTGCCGCAGATTGAGGAGGCGGAAACCGATGATCTTGGCAGCTGGACTGCTACTTTTGAGGTGCCGCCCAGTGTTGAAGGAAGCTACAAGGTAGATGCCCGGGGTAAATATACGGAATATGGTGAAGTTGCTGATGTTACCTTCAAAGTAGCTCCAGGGATGAGATTGGCGCCGGCAACGAGTTCCACCTCTCCAGGCCATGTAGGCCTGACTATAACTGTAACCGGCGGTGGCTTTGACCCTGGTATCTCACTAACCATTATTTATGGAAATCAGACAGCCAGCACTGTTACCACCAGTGAAGGCAATTTTCCCTCTACCGGTAGTATTACTTTTGAGGCTAAAGGAATGCATGGTGCACAGGAGGTAGTTGTGGAGGATGACCTGGAGCATGTCTTGGCCAGCGAGACCTTCTTCATGGAGGAGAATCCGCCAGCGGCTCCAGAGCCCCTCTCGCCAGCAAATGGCACTGGAGTTGGCTTTGTGGGCAAGGTAACTCCTACATTTGAATGGTCTAAGGTAACTGACGCGAGTGGCATCGCCAGCTACGAGTTGCAGATATCCACCGATAGCATAAATTTCACTGCCCCTGTAGTTTCTCTCTCCATTCCCAGCGAAAACGTTACCGCTCTCGATGACACTATTGCCTATACTTTACCTAAAGACTATGCCTTGTCCGGCGGCACCTACTATTGGAGACTCAGGGCTGTAGACGCCGCAGCGAATGAAGGACACTGGACCATTGTCCAGTCTTTTCACGCCGGGGGGCGGTTGCCATTATGGGGACTTATCGCTATCATAGGTTTAGCAGTGGTGCTTGTTGGTTTCCTGGTTTACTTTTTTGTGATACGGCCACGGCGTTCTTATTACGACTAATGCAATTAGGGGGTGACAGATGAAGCTAACAGTTATCGGATTGGGCAATGTGGTTGCCAGTCATCTTAGCGTAGTTTTCACCCGGTACGATTTAGCTATGACCATTTTACCCGTTTGGGGGAATTGACAAAGGGGCACTGCAGGGCTTAGATTTAGGCGTGTTGGAGTCTAAAATCCAAAATAAGAGGAAAAGGACAGTCTAGCGAGATGGTTATGCGAGTCGCTGGGAAAGCAAACAAGCTGGATCGGCTGGTCTTTTTGAAGAGGTCGAAATACTTGATACCCTTACTGGTGTCCTGGTTTAGTTCTTTGTGATAAGGCCACGGCGTTATTATTACGGCTAATGCAATTAGGAGGTAATAGATGAAGCTAACAGTTATCGGATTGGGGCAATGTGGTTGTCGGATTGCCGACCAGTTTGCCAGGTTAAATCTTAAGGCGCGGTCGGAACGCAAGGCGGTCATTGCTCCGCATGTCCTGGCGGTGAATACTGACCAGGCTGACCTTACTGGATTGAAGTTTATTAAAAATGATTACATGCATCGCATACTTATTGGCTTGCGGCAGACACTGGGGCATGGCGTTGGCAAGATTAATGAGCTTGGTGCCAAGTTGGCTAAGGAGGATGGCGACAAGGTGATGGATGCTATAAGGGCAGAACCAAGGTTTTACGAAACCCATGCCTTTATGATTGTCGCTGGCGCTGCTGGTGGTACCGGCTCGGGGGGGATACCGGTGATTGCCAAGATGATCAAGGAACGATACCTCAATAAGCCCATTTTGGCCCTTGTTGTGCTTCCTTTTGAGCATGAACAAACAACTGAGGCCCGAAGCGTTTATAATACTGCCACCTGCCTCAAGTCAATCTACGATGTAGTGGATGCTGTTTTCCTGGCGGATAACCAGAGATATGTTAGAAAGGACATGAGTCTGATGAATAATATGGATAAGATAAACCGGCAAATCGCTGAGCCTTTTTATGATTTGTTGTGTGCTGGCGAGGTAACCAAGGGTAAATTTGTGGGTTCAAGGACAGTGGATGCTGGTGATATGCTTGCCTCTCTTGAGGGGTGGACCACCGTTGGTATAGGGAGGACTGTGCTCCCCGGTATGCGTTTCCCCTGGGAGATAAATAAGAAGAAGTTCCGTGACAAAGCATTGGAGAGCTTCAGGGGAACACGGGCTATGGATGCTACCGTGCATGAACTTTCCATTGATTGCGACCCCAAGGATGCTGGCAAAGCTCTGTACATTATCGCCGGGCCTGGCAGAGAGATGAACATGGATATGGTGAAGAACGTTAGCACCTACATCAGGGAGCTTTCACCGAATGCCACGATAAGGGGAGGCGATTTCCCTGGCGAGAAGCATTTCATTGATGTTGCCGTGATATTCTCGCAGCTATCGTTTGTGCCTAGGATAAGGGATTTTTATGAGCAAGCTACGGTTTATGCTGCGGAATATGAAGGGCAGTTAATGGAAACTAAGCAGAGGATTGAAGAAATGAGTGATGTGGCTAAGGATTTACCCAACCTGTTGGGCGAGTAGTCAACAGCCAGCGGTCAGTAATCAGCAATCAGCAGTTAGCCAATGGCTGAAGGCTGATAGCTACTAAATTCAGTTTTGAATTTAGATATTAGGATTTGTTTAGGGTTTAGTGCTTAGTATTTAGGATTTCAAGCTTGGGTTTTTACATTTTAATTTGTCATTT
>JAUWGN010000130.1 GCA_030606385.1 Dehalococcoidia bacterium | reverse complement strand
ATAGTTCCGAATTATACCTTCACCCAACCTCAAATAGAAACCTTCCATTTAGCTTCCTGATAAACCATCCTGTTTGGATTTATGTTACAACTACATGCTAAAATCAACCTGGAGGAAACATGACTGAGCAAGCTGATTATTCCCTTCTGGACCAGCCTGAAGTCCTTTCCTTCATCTTTTTCCCCAGGAAAGATGTTACTGAAGCTCCCGCTAATGCAAGCGACCATCTCATTCCCGTAGATAAGGATGTCTCCATTTCCTGCCGTTTTTATGTTCACAGCCAGAGAGCACCCTCTTTCATCTATTTCCACGGCAATGGCGAGGTGGTCAGCGACTATGACCACATCGCCCCGATATATAACCAACTTGGCATTAACCTATTCGTGGCAGACTATCGAGGCTATGGCGCAAGCCGGGGAAGACCCACCTTTAGCAGCATGATTGCAGACGCCACTGTGATATTTAAGGCATTCGTAGACATCCTGGATGAAAACCATTACAAGAACGACATCTTTGTGATGGGACGCTCCTTAGGAAGCGCTCCTGCCATCGAAATAGTCTATCACCACCAGGAGCAACTAAAAGGACTGGTGATCGAGAGCGGCTTCGCCAGTATCATTAACCTCCTTCTGTACCTGGGACTTCCCACCGAATCCTTGGGACTAAAGGATATCGAGTTCCCCAACCTCACTAAGATGCGCACCATTACCATACCAACGCTCATTATCCACGGTGAATATGATAGCCTTATCCCCCCAACTGAAGGCAAAGCCTTGTTTGAAAATGCAGCCTCGCGCAACAAAAACCTGGTTATTATCCCCGATGCTGAGCACAACGATATAATGCTAGTGGGAATGGAGCGCTACTTCAAAGCAATCAAAGAATTCATCTTTGTCTAATTCTGAACGGACGAACTTTCCAGATAAGCTTGCTGGGGGCTGGTTATCCTTGTAACCGTTGCCCATCGGGTTCTAACTATGTCGGGGAACTTTCCCTCCCGATGATAATATTGTGTGAGGAATTCCCTTGTTTTCCTATCCGAGGGGTAACCGGAGCCAAAGTCACCATATTCAACATGTAGTTCCCGTATCACCTTATCCCTATGAACTTTAGCCAGTATAGAGGCAGCGCTCACCACAGGATAATTCCGGTCGGCAAAATTCTCCGCTATGATCTGAGTCCCACAATGAATTGCTGAGTTAATTAACCTTGCATAGCCACGCGCACCCTTACCGGGAGCATCAATGTAGGCGACCAGCGGCTTTAAACGAGAAATTATTTCGGCAGTTTTCCGTGCCTCTAATGAATTAAGACCCGGCACACGTAACCATTCATCTATTTCAACAGGACTTATCCTGATGAGCATGAAATCTTCCGCAAGGCTCATTATCTCAGGACCCAGCTGCTCTCGCTTTTTTCGGCTTAATTGCTTGGAATCTCGGACCTTTATTTCCCTGAACCGCTCTATGGTTTCCTCACTTGCCAGTACACCACAGATAACCAGCGGACCAATGACGCAGCCTCTACCTGCCTCATCAACACCTAAAATCATCCTGCTAATCAAAAATCTTCCCCGGGTTCAGGATGTAGTTTGGGTCAAAAACTCTTTTTATCTTCCCCATAAGCTCTATCTGCTCTTGTTTTATCGCAATGGGAACATATTTCTTTTTAGTAACGCCAATTCCGTGCTCGCCGGAGATGGTGCCTCCTAGCGATACACTTCCTTTGAATACATCAGTGAGAATTTCAGGCAACTTACGGTTGAACTCCTCCTTTGGCGTACCAAAGGCGATGACGCTGAAGTGCACATTCCCATCACCAGCGTGCCCGCTGCCGCTTACCAGAATACCATGCTTCTGCGTTATTTCACCCAACATTTTCATGAATTCAGGAATCTTACTCCTCGGAACTACAGCATCGCCTATATCTTCCAATCCTAGCGATTTCACGGCAAAGTGCAGCTTTGCTCTAACCTCAGATATCTTGTTCATATCTTTCTCCGTGTCCACGATAAAAACATCGGAGGCACCATTATCTAAGCAGATAGCGTTAATTCGCTCGGTAAGATTCTTTAATTCCAATTCACTATCCGATTCAATAATTATAATAAGGTAATTTTCTGCTTCTGGAATGGGAAGTTTTATGCCCGTATAATTCTGGCACAACTGCATGGCAGCGGCTAACATGAACTCAATGGCGACCGGGACTATGCCTTCTTTGAGTATCTTTGGAACAGTGCCTATGGTATTTTCAAGCGATTCAAAAGTGGGAATCAGGTAACATCTGTTCTTTGGCCTCTTGATTAACTTCAGTATAATCTTGGTTACAATAGCCAGAGTTCCCTCAGAGCCTACCAGAAGTTGAGTCAGATTATAACCAGTGGAATTCTTTACATATTTCCCCCCTGTCTCTATCACTGCACCATTTGGAAGTACAGCTTCCAATCCCATGACATAATTCCTGGTGACCCCATATTTCACCGCCTTCATACCAGCGGCATTCGTGGCGACGTTCCCCCCAATGGTGGCACTTTCCTCTTCAGGATAAACAGGATAGTAAAGCCCTCTATCCTCCACAGCTTTGTATAACTCAGCTAAGATGACACCAGGCTCGAGTACAGCCAAAAAGTTATCCTCATCTATCTCCAGGATCTTATTCATTTGCTCCAGTGAAAGGACAATTCCACCGTAAATGGGGACTGCGCCGCCGGATAGCCCTGTCCCACCACCCCTGGGAGTAACAGGAATTATCTCCTGATTAGCCAGTTTTAATATCTCAGATACCTCTGTTCTACTTCTCGGTTTCACAACAACTTCGGGAGGCACCCAGTCCAATACATGCGTCTCGTCGTGTCCATAATCCATAAGATGTTCTGAGAGGATATTTTCATCGCCAACTATGTCCATGAGCCTTCGGATAGTTTCATCGGTAACCTTGTTATACTTCATATTAACCTCCCGCTCATTTTTATTAACGCCGTGGAAACTAAAAAGATGTAGCTGTTTTCAGTATGCCAAAAACAGCCTGTTTGAAGTTGGATAGGACTCCCAGCTATCACAGCCGACAAAACTTCGTAAATCCTCCCTTAGAACCTTCTTAAGATGCTCCTGCTCCCCCTATCATTTTTATCACTTCCTTCGCCGCGTTAGAAGCCTGAATTCCGGCAATCCCTGAAATCATCAGAAAAACTCCTGCTATCAGGGCGAGATGATGAATAATCTCGGCAAATTGCGGGGTTTGCGAAACAAAGCCAGGCACTCCCAGCAGCACACAAGCTTGCAAAACTGGGCCCAGAACCAGTACAGCTATCCCGATTTTCAGCATTGCTGGCACATTTCGTGCTATAGCAAACCGCGTTTGGAACTGCTGAATTGCGATCAACAGAAGGGCAAGCCCCAGCAACCCCCACGCTCTCCCCTCTAATCCCCCTATTATGGTTATGGCCTGCGCACCTAAAATAAACGCAGCACAAACAGTTGACTTGCTTCCCGTCTCTATTCCCTTACGTGATACAGTTAATAAATCCTCTACCTTTATATTCTCCACCTTTTTGTCTCCTTTCTTTCCTTATTTCCGCAAATAGTC
>JAUWGN010000089.1 GCA_030606385.1 Dehalococcoidia bacterium | reverse complement strand
AATTGGCCAGGCAACACAAATTGGAGACAGGCTCAAAGAAGAGGCAAGGGGAGAGGCGAGAAAAGAAGCCCAGACTATTGTTGACCGAACCCGGGTTGATCTGGAGCGAGAGCGGGATAAAGCTATTGATGACTTACGGCGAGAGTTTGTGGATACCGCTATTTTAGCTGCTGAAAAAGTTATTAGTGAAACACTGGATAAGGAAAAGCACAGAAAACTTATCGAACAGGCGTTGGAGGAAAGCACTACTTTCAGGGAAAATTGAAGTGAGGTACCACCCATTTGTCATTGCGAACGAAGTGAAGCAATCTCAAACAAGATGGGATTGCTTCGGCACTTTGTGTCTTGCAAAGACGCGTTCATAAGATGCCGAGAATAGCTTCTGGTAAACGGTATGCTCAAGCTGCCTTCGAACTGGCAATGGAGAGAAACGAACTTGAGAGTTGGCAGGTCAGCTTGAGGAAGATTGCTGAACTGAGTACTGACGAGGCTTTTACGGCTTTGGTGGAAAATCCTAAATTGCCTTTTGAGGTCAAGAAGAGCCTTTTGGAAGAGCGGCTAGGTGATATAAATCCCCTGGCTTTGAATCTGGCTTGCCTTCTGGTGAGCAAGGGTAGATTAGGAATTGCCGGCGATGTTTTACACGGATACGACCATTTGTTAGATGCTCATCGTGGTATCGAACACGCCGAGGTGGTTACCGCTTTGTCCCTGGATGAAAAGGATAAAGAAAGGTTTTCCAGTCAACTGGGGGACATGGTTAATCGTAAAATCATCGTTGATGCCGTAGTTGATTCTTCCGTAATCGGGGGATTCAAAGCCAAGATTGGCGATATGCTTATTGATGGAAGCGTGCGTAATAAACTGGAGATTTTAAGGAAGAGCTTAATTGGAGTTGGCAGGTAATGTTAAATACTAAATACGAAATCCTAAACCAAAATCAAAGGGCAAAAGTAAAAATGCAAAATGACAGGGCAAAATTTAAAAATCAGTTTAGTAAAGTTTTTTTTGCACTTTGAATTGTAGTTTTGATTTTTTATGTTTGATTTTTGATATTTGTTAGGAGGTTAGCATGGCAACTCGAGGGCAAGATATTGTTTCGGTAATCAAGGAGCAAATCGAGCGATTCGGTACTGCAGTGACTGCAACGAATGTGGGCACGGTGGTAGAGGTTGGAGATGGCATCGCTAGAGTTCATGGACTCAGCGCTGCGGAATATAATGAATTGCTCCAGTTTCCTCATGACATTATGGGATTGGCTCTCAATTTAGAGGAAGACAATGTCGGCGCTGTTGTTCTCGGCGATTGTAGTTTGATTAAGGAAGGCGATGAAGTGAGCGCAACGGGGAGAGTGGCTGAGGTTCCTGTCGGTGATGCCCTTATCGGAAGGGTGATTGACCCTTTGGGACGTCCCCGTGATGGGAAGGGACCGATTAAGACGGATAGGACTCGCCCTGTGGAGAGGGTAGCGCCAAATGTGGTGCTAAGAAGGCCTGTGGATACGCCAGTGATGACTGGTATTAAGGCTATAGACAGCATGATTCCTATCGGACGTGGTCAGCGTGAGCTTATCATTGGCGACCGCTTTACCGGTAAATCAGCCATTCCAATTGACACCATAATCGCGCAGAAGGGCGGCGACCTTATTTGCATTTATGTGGCTATTGGACAAAAGACATCCAAGGTAGCTCAGGTAGTGGCTACTTTGGAGAAGTATGGAGCTATGGAACATACTATCGTAGTAGCTGCTGATGCTTCCGACCCTGCGCCATTGCAATATCTTGCTCCATATTCTGGCTGTGCTATGGGGGAGGAATTTATGGAGCAGGGGAAAGATGCCTTGATTGTCTATGATGACCTTTACAAGCATGCCTGGGCTTATCGACAACTTTCCCTGTTGTTGCGGCGTCCACCAGGTAGAGAAGCTTATCCTGGAGATATTTTCTATCTCCATAGTCGGCTTCTAGAAAGAGCAGCCAGGCTAGCTCCTGAGTATGGTGGTGGCTCACTTACCGCTTTACCCATTATTGAAACTCAAGCTGGAGACATGTCAGCGTATATTCCTACAAATGTGATTTCCATCACCGATGGTCAAATTTACCTTGAGCCTGATTTATTCAATGCTGGCATTCGCCCGGCGATCAATGTAGGATTATCGGTATCTCGAGTTGGTGGTTCAGCCCAAAGGAAGGCGATGCGGCAGGTGGCTGGCAGGTTGAGGCTGGACCTGGCTCAGTTCCGTGAACTTCAAGCTTTTGCTCAGTTCGGTGCTGCCGACTTGGATAAGGCTACCAGAGACCAATTGGAGCGTGGTCGGCGTATTACCGAGGTGTTGAAGCAACCTCAATATTCACCTATGTCTTTGGGGAAACAGGTGGTGATTCTTTACGCAGTGACCAATGGCTATCTTGATGATGTGCCGGTAGACAAAGTTATTGCTTGGGAGGAAAATTTTCATCGATTCATGGAAACTAACCATCCTGAGCTGGAGCAGAAAATTAATGAAGATAAGGAAATAAAGCCTGAAACTGAAGAGGCCTTGAAGGCCGCAATACAGGCGTTCAAACAAAGCACTGTTTATTAAGGAATAATGGCTACCGTTCAGGTTCTCCGTCGGCGCATCCGTAGTGTTCAAGGTACTCAGAAAATATGCAGGGCAATGGAGATGATCGCCACTGCCAGGATGAGGCGGGCTCAAGAGCAGGCAATCGCTGGGCGTCCTTATGCGCAGAGAATAGGCCAGGTAGTGGCTGACCTTGCTATTCATCCCCAGATTAACGGAGAGGCTCAGCCCTTGCTACAGAAGAGAGAGGTTAGAAAGATCGCCATAGTTCACATCGCTACTGACCGTGGGCTATGTGGTGGCTTAAATGCTAACCTGAATCGTCTTGTAGCTAACTTCATCCTTGAGCAAACTGTTCCAGTTACCCTGATTACCGTGGGACAGAAGGGGAGAGCTTTCATGCTACGCAGCGGACAGGATATTCGTGCCGAGTTCACTGGCATTAACGACCGTCCCACTTTGTTGGAGACACTGCCTATTTCTCGGGTTGTCATTGATGACTATACCAATGGCGGTGTCGACCTGGTATACATTGCTTATCCCCGTTTTGTCACCACCATGGTTCAGACACCTACGACGGAGGTATTGCTTCCCGTTGAGCCAGCAATGGTGTCTCCAACACAGAGAGTGGAGTATATTTATGAACCTGCCCCCGGCGCTGTTTTGGATCAGCTACTGCCAAGGTTTGTGGAAATGCAGGTATACCATGCCATACTTGAGCTTATTGCCAGTGAGCAATCAGCACGGATGGTAGCTATGCGTAATGCCAGTGATAATGCCAAGGAGCTCATTGACGATTTAATCCTGACCCTGAATAAGGTGAGGCAGGAGACTATTACCAAGGAGATTTGTGATATTACTGGAGGAGTTGAAGCTCTGGCTTAAGAAGGTTAATAAATGACAAGTTGAATGTCACCCTGAGCGATAGCGAAGGGTTCAGGCTCGCAATGACATTAACAGGTAGGAGGTAACACATGGCAAAAGGTAAGGTAGTTCAGGTGATTGGCACAGTGGTTGATATGGAATTTCCGCCCGATGAGTTGCCTGCGATAAATAATGGTATAGAGATTCCCATGGATGGGGGTAAGGTCGTTATTGAGGCTCAGCACCATGTTGGCAATAACTGGGTGCGTGGTGTTGCCTTAACGTCTACCGATGGCTTAGCACGAGGAGCTGAGGCTATCGATATGGGAACTCCAATCACCGTGCCTGTGGGTAGAGCAACCCTGGGGAGGCTATTCAATGTTTTCGGTGAGCCTCTGGACGAGCTTGGCGAAGTGAAAGCGGAGCAAAGGTATCCTATCCACCGTCCTCCGCCTCTTTTGGAGGAGCAGGAAACCACCCCCCAGATGTTGGAGACAGGGCTCAAGGTTATGGATCTGATCACTCCTTTCACCAAAGGAGGAAAGGTTGGAGCATATGGGGGTGCAGGTGTGGGAAAGACGGTTATCATTATGGAACTTATTCGTAACATTGCCACTGAGCATGGTGGTTTTTCCGTTTTTGCCGGTATTGGTGAAAGGTCGCGAGAGGGGAATGACCTGTGGTTGGAGATGCAGCGGTCTGGAGTCCTCGACAGGACCGTTCTAGTCTTTGGTCAGATGAATGAGAGTCCCGGTGTTCGTGCTCGGGTAGGATTGACCGGGGTGACCATGGCGGAATATTTCCGCGATGTTGAGGGTCAAGATGTCCTTTTGTTTATTGATAACATATATCGCTATGTCCTGGCCAACATGGAGTTATCGGCTCTTTTGGGGCGTATGCCCTCGGCGGTGGGATACCAGCCAACACTGGGCACCGATGTTGGTGAGTTAGAGGAAAGGATTACCACCACTAAAAAGGGCTCAATCACATCTTTTCAAGCAATTTATGTACCTGCTGATGACTATACCGACCCCGGTATTGTAGCTACCTACGGTCATCTGGATGCAGTTATTGCCCTGGAGCGTTCCATTGCTGAGTTGGGTATATACCCTGCCGTTGACCCGTTAACTTCGACATCGCGAATACTCGACCCTGCCATTGTTGGTGAGGAGCACTATCAGGTGGCTCGAGGTGTGCAACGGGCATTACAGCGGTATAAGGAGCTACAGGATATAATCGCCATTTTGGGGATGGAGGAATTAACTGAAGAGGATAAGCTTACCGTGCAGCGTGCTCGGCGCATTCAGAGGTTCTGTTCGCAGCCGTTCTATGTCGCCGAGCAATTTACCGGTACACCGGGCAAATATGTGCCTGTTAAGGAAACAGTGCGTGGCTTCAAGGAAATTTTGGAAGGGAAACACGATGCTCTTCCTGAGGCTGCCTTTTATCTGGTGGGCACTATTGATGAAGCAGTGGAGAAGGCTAAGAAGATAAAGGGGGAATAAACGGTTAAGTTCTAAATCGTAAAAGAAAATCAAAAGGCAAAAGTAAAAATGCAAAATGACAGAGCAAAAATATGACAAATTCTAAATCCGAAATCCTAAACCCTAAACAATCTCAAATGAACAAAATCCAAAACAATATGATTTGGAGGCAAAATGGGTTTTGGTATTTGAATTTGGAATTTATTTAGAATTTAGAAATTCGAGTTTAGGATTTTTGATTAAAGGTTATGGCTACATTGAAGCTTGAAATTGTCACTGCGGAAGGAACAGTTTTCGCGGATGA
>JAUWGN010000105.1 GCA_030606385.1 Dehalococcoidia bacterium | reverse complement strand
CGTATTCTTTATGAGACTTTGTTCCTCTTAATATCTCTACTTTTATAACTCCAGGGAGAAGTACTTTCCCCTCAGTTATTAACCGCTTAACTGTCTCTTTTAACTTAATATCACCTTTGGGGTGAAAAGATTCCACCCAAGCGGAAGTATCCACTATTACCCTAGTCATCAACCCTCATCCTCTCCAGTTCTTCTACAGTAGCCCCATAGTCATAGTTGCCAATGAGGGAAGCGAGTTTCTCCCTCCTTTTCAAATTGAGATAAGTTTCTATAGCCGTTATGACGGCTTCTCTTTTTGTTTTGGCATTGGTCTCCTTTAGTAAATCTTTCATCAGATGTTCTTGTATATCTATAAGTGTCCTCATTGCAAAGCCCCCTTATATATCATTTAGCTCAACAATAATATATCATAATCAATAAGAAACAGCAACAAATTTGCTAATTTTGCGTTCTTAAGTAGTGCCGAGCTAAAGCCACTGCACCTACAGAACCCACTCACTACACTCCTCTTCCGCAGCAGTGTTTATATTTCTTGCCTGAGCCGCAGGGGCAGGGGTCGTTGCGGCCAACTTTCTTACCGGCTATGACAGCCTGTTTTTTGTGTGGTGGCTCCTTAACCAGGCTGACGCGATAAATGCTGCGGACGACATCATGCTGGATGCTAGCTAGAAGACCATCGAAAAGAATGCCTCCTTCCCTCTTATAAACTACCAGCGGGTTTTGCTGTCCCACAGCTCGCAAGCCTATCCCCTGGCGCATATCCTCCATGGTGGTAAGATGCTCCATCCATAAGCGGTCAATAACGCGAAGCATTACCATACGCTCGATAAGGCGCATGTTTTCGGAGCCTATTTCCTGCTCCTTCTGCTCGTAAAGCTCAACGGCGTAATTAGTTAGCTTTTCGGTAATTTCCTTGTCATCAAACTCGGGTTGCTTCGCTGCCCCTTCGCTTCGCTCAGGGCTTCGGCTCGCAATGACAGAAGAAAAGCTGGCAATATCAGGTGGTGAGGGGAAAATGGCGGAAATGTCTTCACGCAATCCTGATGAATCTAGCTCCCTTAAATTGTGGTTGACATGAGCATCTACCATGCTTTGAATTTCATCTTTGAGCATAGACATTATATTTGCCTTAAGGTCGGCACCGCGCAGTATTTTCTTCCTGTCGGCATAAATTACCTCGCGATGTTGGTTGATTACATCGTCATACTCAACAAGGTGTTTGCGAATATCGAAGTTATATCCCTCGCTCTGGATTTGGGCATTTGTCATCGCCTTGTTGACCATGGGATGCTCGAGAGGCTTATCCTCTCCCAGGCCAGCCCAATGCATAAGCCCTCCGATGCGCTCGCCGCCGAAGCGGTGGACAACTTCATCCTCTAAAGAGGCGAAGAAGCGGGAACTGCCGGGGTCTCCCTGCCTCCCTGCTCTGCCGCGGAGCTGGTTATCAATACGCCTTGCTTCGTGATGCTCAGTGCCTACAATATGGAGGCCACCAAGCTCAACTACCTCGTTGTGTTCCTCAAGCCGCTCCTGCTCATCATGTCCTTCAGGATTGCCGCCAAGGATGATGTCCACACCACGTCCAGCCATATTTGTAGCTACAGTTACTGCTTCTAAACAACCAGCCTGAGCAACAATGGCTGCCTCTTTCTCATGATGCCTGGCATTTAGCACCTGGTGAGGTACGCCTTTCCTGGTTAATAAGTTGCTTAACGTCTCCGATTTCTCAATGGAGGTTGTGCCAATGAGCACCGGTCTTTTTTGCTTATGCCAGTGCTCGATTTCCCTGGCGGCAGCTTCAAATTTGGCTTTCTCGTCTTTATAAACCTGGTCGGTGTATTCAGTGCGGGCCAGGGGTTTGTTGGTGGGTATAACCACCACCTCTAATTTATAAATCTTGTGAAACTCTTCAGCCTCGGTGGCGGCGGTGCCGGTCATCCCCGCCAATTTCTGGTCCATGCGGAAATAGTTCTGGAAGGTGATGGTGGCTAAAGTGATGCTTTCCCGCTGTATCTTTACACCTTCCCTGGCTTCGATAGCCTGGTGTAAGCCCTCAGAATACCTTCTGCCAAACATCAACCTTCCGGTGAATTCATCAACGATGATAACTTGCCCATCCTTAACCATGTAGTCTTTGTCTCTTCTGAACAGGGCATGAGCCTTGAGGGCATTCTCCAGATATCTGGTGAGTGAGTAGTTGGAGGGGTCGTAAAAGCTGGGAGCCTTAAGCAATCCGGCGCTCTTGAGCATCTTCTCCATGTTGCCGATGCCGATTTCCGTGAGTGAGCAAGTTCGTGTCTTTTCGTCAACGGTGTAATCGTCATCTTTTTTGAGGCGAGAAACGAGCCGAGCGAAGGTGTAGTATTTCTGGGTGGCTTCTTCAGCAGCTCCGCTTATAATCAATGGTGTGCGGGCTTCATCGATGAGGATGCTGTCAACTTCATCTACGATGGCATAGTTAAGCTCCCGCTGGACGCACTGGGATAAGTCCAGGACCATGTTGTCTCTGAGGTAATCAAAGCCAAACTCGTTATTTGTGCCATAGGTTATATCCGCTTCATAAGCCTCACGGCGGGTGATGGGGCGAAGCTGCCTCCATTTCGGGTCCCCGGAGTCAAAATCGGGGTCATAAAGAAAAGAAGGTGAAGGTTGGTCTGGAGATTGCATGGCATTGTTGGATGCCACGCTTACTCCGAGGGCATGGTAAATAGGTCCCATCCAGTTACAATCACGCTTGGCGAGATAATCGTTGACGGTTACTAAGTGACATCCTTCCCCGGTAAGGGCGTTGAGGTAAAGCGGCAATGTAGCCACCAGCGTTTTTCCCTCTCCAGTTGACATTTCAGCTATTTTGCCCTGGTGGAGGGCAACGCCGCCCATTAATTGAACATCGAAATGCCTTTGCTTTATCGTTCGTTTGGCAGCCTCTCTCACTGCAGCATAAGCTTCAGATGAGAGGTCATCTAAATCCTCGTCATCCTTCAGTCTAGTCCTGAACTCATCTGTTTTGCCGCGAAGCTCGCCGTCGGTGAGTTTTTCAAAATCGGGCTCAAGCGAGTTTATATGGGATACCAAAGGTTGAAGTCGCTTCAGCTCTTTTTCGTTAGAATCGATTAATTTGGTAAACCAGCCCAACATCGTCTATAAATCCCAGATTCTAATTTCTAGGCTCTAAACAAATTCTAAAGTTCAATGCTCTAAATTCAAAACCCTCATCCTCTGGACTTCGATATTGCTTAGCATTCTGTGTTTAGATTCCCTCTTTGGCTTCAGCAAACTTTTACTCAAACATAGCTCCCACAGATGAGCCGGTGTGGATACGCTGGATAGCCTCCCCAAGAAGCGAGGCTATAGGCAGGACGGTAATCTTGTCGAGTTTTTTATTCCCGGTAACCGGTATGGTATCGGTGACTACCACCTCTTTCACGGGGCTGGATGCTATTTGCTGAATAGCTGGACCTGAGAAAACAGGGTGAGTACAACAGGCATAAACTTCGGTAGCGCCATGCTCTAAAAGTGTGTTTACGGTATCGATTAAAGAGCCGGCGGTATCAATTTCATCATCGACAGTCAGGGCACACCTTCCCTGGACATCACCGATAATGTTGAGGATTTCAGTGGCATCGGCATTTCCCACGCGTCTTTTTTCCATAATGGCCAGAGGTGCGTTAAGCTTGGTAGCGAAATCTCGAGCTCGCTTAGAGATGCCAATGTCAGTGGCTACTACGGTGACGTTATCCAGGTTCTTTCCCTGAAAGTATTGATGAAGGATTGACAGGGTAGCTAGCTCATCCACAGGTATGGTAAAGAAGCCTTGAATCTGAGGGGCATGCAAATCGATGGTGAGCAACCTGTTGGCTCCTGCGGTGGCAATCAAGTCAGCGATTAAACGGGCAGTGATAGGCACTCTTGGCTGGTCTTTCTTATCGGTGCGTCCATAGCCATAGTAGGGCACGACAGCGGTGATTCGCCCTGCTGAAGCTCTTCGGAAAGCATCGAGCATGATTAATAACTCGACCAGGCTCCTATTGACTGGTGAGCAAATAGGCTGGACAATAAACACATCCCGCTCACGGACATTTTCCAGGATTCGAACAAAGATATTCTCATTAGAAAATTCAAAAGCATCAACCTTGCCTAGAGGGATTTGAAGATAATCGCAAATTGATTGTGCTAGGGAGGGATGGGCATTGCCACTAAATACCTTTAATTCGTCCATTGCTGCCTCACTATTGCATTGCTGGTATGGGGAAATGTTGGCACATTTCCACAACTTCCTGGCGGGTTCTGTTTATAGTGTGTTCATCGTCGGGATGGGAAAGCACATCTGAGATCCAGAAGGCGATACGTTTCATCTCTTCAGTGCTAAAGCCTCTGGTGGTCACTGCCGGTGAGCCTACTCTAATGCCACTGGCAATTCGAGGTGGCTTGGGGTCGAAGGGAATGGTATTTCGGTTTGCCACAATGTTAGCCGATTCCAGTACGCTTTCGGCATCCTT
>JAUWGN010000071.1 GCA_030606385.1 Dehalococcoidia bacterium | reverse complement strand
ATGAGGAGGTAAAAGAAATGGTAGAAAAATCTATAAGGCCATGGGTAATTTGTACGGTAACATCTTGGTATTGAGCCACAATATTTGCCGTATCCAATGCCCGTCTGAGCGGGCTGGAATAAATAGCATCCAGCTTCAATCGACCCAAATACTTGCCCAGCAACTCTGCTTGTCTAATACCCACCTTATCTAGCGCTACATCAGCCCTTCCCCTATATGTTTCAGCTACATTCCACTCAGTTTCGCCATGCCTTACCAGGATAATCTCTGCCATAAGCTCACCAATATATTCTCGGTTGTGTTATCTAATTTGGGGAAAGTTTACCCCAGCTAGTTTTTGTCTTTGTCAAGATTCCTCCCAAGCATTTTTATTGTTTTGCCCTTATAACGCAAGTTAGGTTAAGGGCTGTGCAGTATTGCTATGGTCATGTGTGCTGCTTTGCGGGGTGGAGCCAAAACGATAGTAAGATAGCCAATCGTCTATTTATTCGAAAATCTATTTGATCAGCATTTCAAATATTTTCTGCTCCAATTCTAGAGCTTCCTGTGGAAGACTTTTCGGTTTGCCAAGGAGTGAAGACAGTATGAATATTTTTGCTACTCTTTCAACCAACTCAGCGGTCTCAAATGCCTTTTCCAGATTTTTCCCACAACACAAAGAGCCATGATTTGCTAAAAGAACTGCATTCTTCTTCCCCAGGGCTCTTACTGCATTTTGTGCTAATTCCTTGCTACCTGGCATACCGTACTCTGCGACTTCTATCTCGCCACCAATCATAAGCACCATCTCATCGAGGAAAGGTGGAATTGTTTTTCCCAATGATGCAATTGCAGTGGCATATACGGAATGGGTATGAACTATCGTCCCAATATCTGGTCTAGTTGTGTAAATCCCGATATGCATGTCAGTTTCCACAGATGGACTTCGTTCTCCGTCCAGGACATTCTTTTCCAAATCCACTACCAAAATATCATCAATCTCAATCTTATCGTATTCTACACTGCTTGGAGTAATTAGGATTCTATCTTCGCCTGAAATTCTAATGCTAATATTCCCCGACGTGCCAATTACAAGACCTTTATGCAACATTTTCTTACCGGCTTCTACTATGTCCGTTTTCAATTTGTTGATTTCTTTCGCATACATGTTTTCTCTGGTAAATTCTACATCGGTGTAAAGTTAAAACCAATCCTCGCTGGAGGAGTAAAACTCAAATATCAGTCTCGGTGGCCGTCCTCGCCCTGCTTGGCCGAACTTATCACCAACTTCAAAATCAGCAAAACACCTCTTGTTGTCCCGAAGCCGTAGTTTTTTCCCTTGAAAGAGTTCTTCAATGGTTTCATTGTCTAGTTTCCTGCACATCCTCAAAGTTCATTCGATAGCTAACCGGTGGGCAGCATGAAGTCGCTGTAATTATATACCTCGCTGTTAGGATAGGGAAACCTTCGAATTGAAACCTAAAGCGTAACCGAAAGGGAGTAATACGCGGTCTATTTATCACTAAGATGAGGAAGTGAGGTGAGGTTGCAGCAGGATAGAAAAGGCAAATTAGTACAATAAGCTAAAGGCCTAATTCCCTAGCTACAATTTCACGATGGAAGTTGCTATTGCCAAAGGCCATCGCTCCTGCCTTCGCCCTCCTGTAGTAGAGATGCATATCATGATCCATGGTGAAACCAATCCCCCCAAAGATCTGATGTCCCAAGATAGTTACTCGTTGATAAGCATCACCTACCCAGGCCTTGGCTATAGCCACACTCTTGGTGGCAGGAAGACCTTCATTGAGTTCCCAAGCTGCCTTATAGGTGATGTACCGTGCACCATCAACATCTGCCACCATGTTGGCACAGTAATGCTGAACAGCCTGAAAAGTACCGATAGGACGATTAAATTGAATCCTTTCCTTAGCATAGTTAACAGCCATCTCTAATGTAGCTTGAGCACCACCAATCATCTCAGCACATTTGGCCACAGCAGCCTTTTCCAAAGTATCCTGTATCACAGGCCAGCCCTGGTCCACATCACCTAATATACTCTCCTTCGGTACACTTACGTTATCAAAGACAACCTCATTCTGTTTGTCACGTGCCAGCGTCTTAAGGAGAGTGCATTTGATCCCCGGGTTTTTGGCATCAACCACAAAAATAGTGATGCCCGTCTTAGGGTTTGCTGTCTCCTTTGTCCTAGCCACACATAAGAGGTAATCCGCGACATTAGCATCAGTAACAAAAAGCTTAGTGCCATTGATGCTATAGTCACCATTCCGAGGGGAAGCTTTGACTGTGATAGAGGATGCATCATAGCTGGCAGAAGGCTCAGTCAATGCCATGGTGAGAATTAGCTCTCCTCTGGCAATCCGAGGCAAAAATTTCCTCTTCTGCTCTTCACTACCAGCCTTCAAAATGGGCAATCCACCAAGGACTATGGTGGAAAAAAATGGGCCGGGTAAAATGTTATATCCCATCTCGTCAAGAAGAACCACCAGATCCAGGAAAGTACCACCACCACCATCATATTCTTCAGGAAAGACCAGCCCCATCCACCCAAGCTCTGCCATCTTCCGCCACAACTCAAGTGAATAACCCTTGTCACTCTCATCTAGTTCTTTTACCAGTTTCTTGGGGCACTCCTTGGTGAGAAAATCACGCGCTGCTGTTTTTAATATCTCCTGCTCTTCGCTTAAACCAATATCCATTCTCTTACCCCCTATTTTATGCTCGCCTAAGCCATTTTCTACATGCTTGACTACTTCCGGGGTAATCCCAATCCCCTTTGAGCGATAATGTTGCGTTGGATCTCGTTGCTGCCACCACCAACTCCTATGGAGAGGCAGTTTAGACACAACCTTTCTATCCTGCCCTGGAGAACAGCCCATTTAGAATCTCTCTCCAGTTGCCCATAAGGTCCAGCAATATCCATTCCTACGTCCGCTAGGCGTCTTAATAGCTCGCTAGTAAATACCATTGACATGGAAGATTCATAGCTAGGGTGGAGATCCCTACTGAACATCCAGGCAATGCGATAACACATCATGCGGCTGACTTCAATCTCCACTGCCATTTCTGCTAACTTCTGTCGAATTATAGGGTCTTTATGACACTTCCTTTCCTTGGCATATTCCAGTAGGTCTTCTAAAAGTCGTTGAAATGTTGCGGCCGTGCCGATGAGAGAGCGCTCGGAATCTAGGGCTATCATCAATTCATACCAGCCATTGTTTTTCTTCCCTACCAGGTTTTCTTTAGGGATGCGCACATTGTCAAAGAAGACCTCGTTAAACGAGTGACGATTCATGAGATTTATCAAGGGATGTATCGTGATTCCAGGGGTCTTCATATCAACAACAAACATGCTGATTCCATCATATTTTCTGGGGGCATTGGGGTCAGTTCTGGCGGCAAGCCAGCAATAGTCAGCATAATGGGCGTAGCTGGTCCAGATCTTATTGCCATTGATTACAAATTCATCATTTTCCTGTACAGCGGTGGTTTGCAGCGAGGCGAGGTCGGAACCAGCATTGGGCTCGCTATAACCGAGGCAAATTACCAAATCACCCTTCGCTATGCCAGTAGCATACTTTTGCTTCTGCTCTTCACTTCCAAAGAGCAGGAGGTCAGGTCCTACCCAATTTACTGCGACCTCCATTTCTATGCCTACTGGTGCCTTATTGTAGCCTAGTTCTTCGGCAAGGATGAGCCGCTTCATGTGGCTCATGTCTGAGCCGCCATATTGCTTAGGGTATGCTGGTGCTAACCAACCTTTCCGTCCCAATTTTTGCTGGAACTCACGAGAAATAGCCCAAGATTCATCAGTCTCTTCCCAGAACAACGGATCAAGTTCGAACCATCGCTGTGGTGTCTCCTTCTTAATCCAATCGTGAACCTCCTTCCTGAAAGCTTCCTCTTCCTCGGTAAAACTAAAATCCATCGCCACCTCCTGTGATTGAAGGTCAACTCGGTGTCTCAAAACATGAATGGTGTTCTACCATAATAGATTCAAGCTGCCTTTTCAGACTTGGCAAGTAACACCTTGGCATCCCAAACAGTCACATTTTCATCCCTTTGGTTTTTAACATAGGATCTCAAGGTGACAGTGCCGCTATTTCCTTCCTTTTCCTTTTTGTCAATTACTTCTGCTTCTACGTGAATCGTGTCACCAATCTTCACCGGTGCAGTAAATCTAACCCTATCTATGCCGTAAAAAGCAAGAAACGCCAGATCATAAGGGGGTGCCAGCGCCGAGGCTATAGAGAGCACCAGCATTCCATGAGCTATCCTCTCCCCAAACATGCTCTTGTTGGCAAATTCCACATCGGTGTGAAGCTGAAACCAATCGCCAGTCAGAGAAGCAAAATTCACAATATCAGTCTCAGTGACCGTTCTTGCCCTCGTTGGCCCCAGTTTGTCACCAATTTCAAAATCATCGAAATATTTCTTGCCCTTCCACATATCTATGTTTCCTCTCCTTTAACAGGAGCAGTCAACCCCGTGCTTTACTTAAACAGGCTTGAAATAGGCGATATCATAGATATCAGCATGTTTCTCTTTACTCCATACGGCCTTAACCCTCGACACAGTCTTCATTTTGTTTCTCACCTTGTCAGGGTCAGATAAGTTAAGTCCGCCAATAAAATGCGTCAGGCTACAATTGGATTTATCCAGGCGTATTTGCGCTATTATATATGGAGGTTTCTTGATTTGCCCGTAATATTTATAGTTAACAAGACACCACGTCTCTATACTGCCTTCCTGGGGAAGCTCAACCCATTCCTCCATATCTTCATAACAAATGGGGCAAAATGTCCTTGCCGGAACGAGAACTTTATTGCACTTTTTGCACCTGGTGCCAAGTATTTTCTCCTCCTTTAAGCCATCAAAGAACCTAGTCCACGTTGGACCCAGAGACCAATTATAGGGAAGGACCGTGTCATGTCTACTTGTCCTATATTCCTTTTCGGGGAACGCAAAATCCACTATCTCCATCCTAACCAGGTCTTTATCTACTTTATACTTCTCTGCCATCTAAGTCCTCCTTTTTCTATAGTTCTGAGCCAAGTATCGTTACCCCATTAAATTGCATGGCGCCTCCCATAGCATGAGAAAGGGCTAGTTTTGCCCCTTCAACTTGATGTTCTCCAGCCTTGCCAGTAACTTGCAATGCTGCCTCAGCTACCCTGATAAGCCCAGCAGCACCAATGGGATTGGTACAAAGAACACCGCCTGAGGGGTCACAGGGGAGCTCACCACCGGGCGAAAATGTGCCTTTAATTACATAGTCAGGAGCCTCTCCGGGAGGACACAACCCCAAACATTCCAAAAACATCAATTGCTGGTAACTAAAGGGATTATATACCTCGGCTACATCTAGCTCCTTTAGAGGGTTAGTGATACCTGCCTCCTTATAGGCTTCCTTAGATGCCTCAATGGTACTTTGCCACACCGCCTTATTACTATCACCCATAAAATATTCTTCACCTCTGAAACCTATTCCCTTGACCCAGGCAGGCTTCTTGCAAATTTTCTTGGCCTTTTCCTCTGAGGCAAAGATCACCGCACAAGCGCCATCCGATATAGGACAAACATCATAAAATCGAACGGGATAGGTGATAATCGGGGCGGTCGTAACATCTTCTTTACTGAGCTTCACTCTGATGTGGGCAAAGGGATTAGCAAGGCCGCCATCGTGGGAATCTACCGATACTATTGATGCAGCCTCCCTGGCCTTGTCCTCATCAATATGATAATATCCCATCCATTCACGGGATTGTAACGAGAAGGCTATGGGAGCACCACCAATTGTCACCATTAGGAATGGTTCAAGGATTGTCATCATAGTTGCTTGTGCATCGCCCTCATTCTCTTTCTCCGAAGCAATAGCCAAGACAACATCCGCCATTCCCGAGGCAACCCAGTGAATAGCTGTGTGGGCTACAGATTGCCCGGTAGAACCGCAGGTCTCCGTCCTCAATAATGGCTTACCCACTACACGCAGGGCATCAGCAAAGTAAAAGTGGTTGTAGGCAACCCCCTCCATCATAGAGGGCATGCTACCATAAACCACGCCATCGACATCGTTGGGAGTTATTCCCGCATCCTCAAATACCTTCTTCACTGCCTCCCTGACCAAATCGGGATAACTTAAATCCTCTCTTCTACCATGCTTCGTTTGACCTGTTCCAACAACTGCAACTGCTCTTCCCATGTCTTGTCACCTCCTCTCTGTTATTCAATTATTTTCCAGTAATCTATATCCCGGAAATTGCCTTGCCTCTTCCTACGCCATACAGCCCTA
>JAUWGN010000052.1 GCA_030606385.1 Dehalococcoidia bacterium | reverse complement strand
CATACGATAAAGGGAATAAATGAGCAAAAGGATGCCAGTCACTATAGCAGCATCCGCGAAATTAAATGCTGGCCAGTGAAAATCGTTCCAGAGCCGAAGGTCAATGAAATCAACGACATAGCCGAAACGAAAGCGATCTATTAAATTACCGATGGCGCCACCAAAAAGCAAACCAAGCGATACATTGCTTAGAGCAGTAGGCAATAAGTAATGCCGCACTAACAAAATGATAATTAGGACTGCTATAGTAGTAGCGATAAGAAAAGAACCTTGTCCCGGCAGCAAGCCAAAAACGGAGCCAGTGTTCTCACGATACACTAGATTCAGGAAACTTTCTCCAGAGGGTGGCAATAAGGCTGAATTGCTCCTCACCCATAGCTTAGTCAGTTGGTCGAGGGCGATTATTGAAGCGGCAGCAACCAAAAACAGCTTAAGTTGCCCTTTATCTTGCATCCCTTGTCTGGCGCGCTTTGCAGCTCAAGCACAAGCTTGCTTGAGGCAACGCTTCAAGACGGGCTGGCTCTATGGGATTGCCACAAGAATCACATAATCCATAAGTCCCTGCATCATACTTCTCCAAGACATGGTCTATTTCAGCAAGAGCTTTCTTCAACCTCTTCTCCATATCCAGCCTCTTTTCTAACTCCAAGACCTGGCTTGCCTCCTCCCCTCTTTCGCCAAACGGACCGCCAGCCCTTCTTTCCAATTCTCGTTGGGAACTCTGCATCTGTTCGAGCTCTTGTAACAATCGCTTCCTTTCAGCTTTCAACCGCTTCAAAAGTTCACTAAATTCAGCCACTTTGTCCACCTCGATGTAAGTTGAACTAGATTCTGGTAAAAACGTTTCTTATGTTAGGGTGTAAAGCACCACCAATCTGTTCTACCGTGTCACACCTGATTTTGTTGAGCTCTTTCTGCTTCTCCTCAAATTCAATTTTGGAATAAATCTTCTCAGGATGCAAGTAAACATTGTCTACTTGCCTTATCGCTCTAGGCACCTTAAAGCCTGTAGGCGAATCTATCCAATCTTCAAGCCCTCCTCTTAGCAGGGAATCTAATATCGCCATGGTAAATTCCAATTTTATATCGTGATAAAGTGCCTCTTCGCCTATCCCGCCGGTATTTAATAAGAAGTAATTCATATGAGTAAGCCCCCTCATTATTTCATAAAATTTATTTGTGTGCTCCGCTCTACCACCAGCTATAAATGGGTCATAGAAGAACTCGCTCTTTATCTTCCCCACCTGAGTTGGGTCACCAGCAGATGACTCCACTGATTGCCCCAAAATCATCAGGGCTGTCGCTTGCTCTAAAGTTAATTGCGATATCGCTGGAATCAACGGCCCTCTGGTAATAAGAATCAGGTTATCCACCCTATCAACATCAATATAAGGGCTGGCATGCATAAAATCTTTCCTGCGTATAACCGCTCTCCCGTTTGATGTTTTTTCAAAGTTGTAAAAATCGAAATCTTTATCTTCAGTCACATAAACGTTCTCACAAAGAGTTTCTGGTTTCAGCAGACCATAGAATATCTCCACCTGATTTCCAGGATTTACACTCTCGGTTTTCACAAATACTCCCCCCGCTTCGAAACCATGGAAGGAACCATCAGGCATGAGGGTTCCACCATCGTCCTGGATAAGCCAGGATTTTTCGCTGTCTTTCCTGGCCAAAATCTTGCATGTAGTGGTTGTTTTCCCATTTGCAGTCAAGGCAACGAGCAATGTCCTTACAGTTCTATAATCCCCATGTACTGATTGAAGGTAATCCTCCCTACAGCCAGCATGCAGGAAAATTCCGTCACCATAAGTTTTACGAGCCCAGTCTTCAGAAGCAAAAACACCCTTTTTATACTCACCGATATAATTGCTGTTCCGGACTATCTTGATAATCCTGCCATTGCTAAGCATAGCCAGCCTTATAGTGATGTCCTTTTGAGGAAGTGGTTTTGATTTATTAGGTTCAAAAGCTCCATCAGTGAACATCACAATCTCATATGTTGGCTGCTCAACTTCCTCCTTCACGGGAACAAAAAGATTCCCGCCACCATAGGCAACATGAGCAAATCGCTCGGGAACAATCAACCTGACCGTAGTGTTGCTATTTATATTGCCCACAATCCTGTCAATGGAAATTAACCTTTCTTTGCTCAAAGCTTGCTCACATTGAGCTAGTAGTTGCAGCTCTTCTTCACCAAAGGGATGATCAACGCTGTTCTCGGTAAACATCGCCGCCCTGGAACTGGGCTCACTTTCAGCAACAAAATTGCCATAAATTGTCTTCTCTACCTCAGGTTCTTTTTCCACAAGCACCCTTAATTCTTCAGCAGAAGGATTATCTAGTAACCTATTTTCCTCCATTGCCTTCTGCCTAATCCTATCGACAGTTAACGCGAATTGTTCTAACTCAATTTCTGACATTTTTCCCCCAAGAGGAATCTTAAATTCTAAACAAATTCAAAATCTAAATCCTCAATGTTTCGCATAGATATGAGCGCTTGGTATTTTAGTGTTTATACCTCGCGGAATTCACCTTCAACAGGACCTTCCTCTCCACCAGGGCCTTGTTGACCACCAGGACCCTGTTGACCACCGGGAGGTTGCCCGCCAGGCTGTCCATAAACTGCACCACCAACCTTCTGCATAGCCTGCGACAGCTCTTGCGTGGCATTACGAACAGCATCCATATCCTTGCCTTGAAGTGCTGAACGAACCGCAGCTATTTTACCTTCTATTTCCTGTTTTAGCTCTTCAGGTATTTTGTCTCCATGGTCACGAAGCGTTTTCTCAGCAGTATAAGCAAGGTTATCAGCGGCGTTGCGAGCTTCGATTTCCTCCTTACGTTTAGCATCCTCAGCAGCATGCATCTCCGCTTCTCGCTTCATGCTGTCTACCTCTTCCTTGCTAAGCCCGCTGGAGACAGTAATAGTGATTTTCTGTTCCTTCCCAGTGCCTTTATCCTGAGCACTGACATTAAGGATTCCGTTAGCATCAATATCGAAAGTAACTTCAACTTGAGGCATGCCTCTTGGCGCTGGCAGAATGCCATCGAGCAGGAAACGGCCTAAAGTTCGATTATCTGCCGCCATAGGACGTTCGCCTTGAAGAACATGTATTTCCACACTCGGTTGATTATCAGCAGCAGTGCTGAAAATCTGGCTCTTTGAGGTGGGAATAGTAGTATTACGAGGAATAAGCGGCGTGGCTACCCCTCCCAGAGTCTCTATGCCCAGGGTAAGCGGGGTAACATCGAGGAGGAGAATTTCTCCCACCTCACCTTTGAGCACTCCAGCTTGAATCGCCGCTCCCAAAGCCACTGCCTCATCAGGGTTGACTCCCTTCACCGGTTCCCGACTAAAAAACTGCCTTAAGGTATCCTGAACCTTAGGCATCCTCGTCTGCCCACCAACTAAAATTACATTGTTAACCTGGCCTGGTTGCAGACCGGCGTCAGCCAAAGCTTGACGACAGGGACCAAGACTTCTCTCTATTAAGTCAGCCGATAGTTGCTCCAGCTTGGCTCGACTAAGCGTCATGGTGAGATGCTTTGGACCAGAAGCATTAGCGGTAATGAATGGGAGATTTATCTCTGTTTGAACCACCGAGGATAGCTCTCTCTTAGCCTTTTCAGCAGCATCTTTTAACCGCTGCAATGCCATCTTGTCCTGACTTAAGTCAATACCTTGCTCTTTCTTAAATTCGTCGCATATCCAGTCCATAACCCTCTGGTCAATGTCATCCCCTCCAAGATGGGTATCACCGTTAGTTGACTTGACCTGGAAAGTGCCCTCCCCTATATCAAGGATGGAAATATCGAAAGTGCCTCCACCGAGGTCATAAACGGCAATGGTTTCGTCCTTCTTCTTATCCATTCCATAGGCTAATGATGATGCTGTGGGTTCATTAATAATGCGGAGAACATTAAAACCAGCTATGGAGCCGGCATCTTTAGTCGCCTGTCTTTGACTATCATTAAAGTAAGCAGGCGCAGTAATCACAGCATCAGTGACCTTCTCCCCGAGATAAGCTTCAGCATCAGCTTTCAGTTTTTGCAATATCATCGCTGAAATTTCCTGCGGACTATACTCCTTATCCCCCATAACCACCCGGCAATCGTCATTGGGTGCTTTAGTGATTTTGTATGGTAAACGCTTCATATCCTCCTGGACTGAAGCATCACTAAACTTACGCCCGATAAGACGCTTCACGCTGAAAATAGTGTTATCAGGGTTAACCACTGCCTGGCGCTTAGCTATTTCTCCTACCAAACGTTCCCCCGTCTTGCTTATCGCTACCACCGAAGGAATTAGATTTCCACCTTCAGCACTGGGGATAATTTTGGGCTCTCCTCCTTCCATAACCGCCACTACACTCAGCGTGGTCCCTAAATCAATCCCTACTGCTTTCGCCATCATTTTCCTCCTCTGTTTCTTCTTTCCCCTTGCCCACCACTACCAAACTGGGGCGAATCACTCTATCTTTCAATCTATAACCTTTCTGAATTTCCTCTAATATCACCCCTTCCTCCCCTGCTCGGCCCATCACTGCCTCATGTAAATGTGGGTCAAACCTTTCACCTTTAGCCTTGATTTCGGTTACTCCCGCCCTTTCCAGCACTGCCTTAAGGCTATTATATATAATTTTAATGCCCTCAATCCAATTCATTTCACACAGTTCAGAAGGTAATGAATCAAAAGCTCTTTCAAAATCATCTATAATAGGCAATAAACTCAGGATAAGCGTGCTATTACCAAAATCTACAATCTCTTGCTTTTCCTGCTCGGCATGCTTTCTGTAGTTAGCAAGATCAGCTTGAGCTCTTTGCCAATTCGCTAAGTATTTCTCCGCTTCTTTTTCTTGCTCCGCTAAAGCTTGCTGTAGAGCCTCAATATCCTCTGCCTTTACCTCCTCAACACCAGCTTCAGTTGTTTCGTCATTAGTTAATCCTTCTTCAGACAAAGTTTAGAACCCCTCTAGATGTATTCAGCTACCGATTCGCTCAACAATGTAGAAACAGAATTCACTGAGGAAATAGCTCGGGAATAATCCATCCGCTTCGGACCAAGCACGCCAATAATACCACTTGCTTTACCAGAAACTCCATATTGCCCAACTACCAGACTAAAATCCTGTAGTGCCTCCTCCCTATTCTCTTCACCTATGATTACCTCTGCCTTTTCCATGCTAACTCGCTGTCCAAGCACGCTTGCTAGCCAACTCTCCGTCTCTAACAGCTCTAATATAGTGATTATCCTGGGACTTTGGTAGAATTCAGGCTGGTTTAATAGCAGACGTAATCCTTCGATGTAAGGCCTACCATATTCCTGCCTATTTTCTACTTCCATTATATCCACTACCGCCTGAGCCACTATCTTTTCCTCAGGGGAAAGCTTTGGCTCACTAGCTAAAATTTCACTGCCTGTCGTCCCCACATAAATAGCATTAAACTTGTTGGACAAGGTGGTTAACTCATCCTGAGAAATTACTTCATCAAAAGATAAGATTCGTTGTTTCACTCCCACTCCATATAGAACTAAGATTAGCAAGGCTACGAAATCCTGCAAGCTCACCAAGTCAAGGTGTTTAAGCCGACTTTCCGGTGCCCTTGGCGATGTTATTATTGCCAGATTGTGAGCAAATCTGGCCAGAAAGAACACCGCTAACCTTAGCTGCTGCTCAATCTTATCTTTTGCTTCCCGAAATAGTTGATAGAAAAAGTATTGCTCACCCTCGGGCAGGTCAAGTGCATTTCCCAGCAGTTCTACGTAGTAACGATAAGCTTTATCAGTAGGAACGCTGCCTGCAGAATGGTGAGGGTGGATAATATATCCTTCGCTCTCTAAATAGGCCACATCATTGCGAATGGTGGCTGGACTTACCTCCAGAGTGTAATCCTCAGCGATGCTCCCCGAGGCAACAGGCGCCGCCCTGGAAATATACTCACCAACTATTATCTTCAAAATAGTTTCTCTTCTTTCTTCCAGTGAGGTCATTTAGCACTTCCCCTATGAGATTGCTAATTTCTTTGAATGTATCACTTCTAGCTTCAACTGTCAACCAGGTTCGGCTTAAATTGACTAGTGCAAAGGGAAGGTAGTATGATAACACCGAGCATGGCTATCAAAACAACTTCTTTTATTGCCCGGCATGATGCTGAGGTAGCTCAGATTCTGGAGCAGGAGAAGAAGAGACAAGCAAGCACCATAGATCTTATTGCCTCCGAAAATCACGCTGACCGTGCAGTGCTTGAAGCTCAGGGGTGCCTGATGACTGACAAGTATGCTGAAGGCTATCCAGGGCGTCGTTATTATGGTGGTTGCACTTATATAGATGCCGTGGAGACATTAGCCATTGAAAGAGCGAAGAAATTATTTAATGCCGAGCATGCCAATGTGCAGCCTCACAGCGGCGTTCAAGCTAACATGGCAGTTTACGCAGCTTTACTTCAGCCCGGTGACACCGTGATGGGCATGAGACTCGACCAGGGTGGACATCTTTCTCACGGTGCAAAGGGCAGTTTCTCAGGGAAATTATATAACTTTATCTCTTACGGCGTGAACCGTGAAACCGAAATGCTTGATTACGATGAGCTAGAAAAACTCGCCGCGGAACACAAGCCTGAACTGATTATCGCTGGAGCTAGCGCTTATCCCCGAACCATTGACTTTGAACGCTTCCGCTACATTGCTGACCAGGTGGGTGCCAAATTACTGGTTGATATGGCCCACACAGCGGGCATAATTGCTGCCAGACTTCACCCTGCCCCCATTCCTCATGCTGACGTGGTCACCGCGACCACTCAAAAGACGCTGCGTGGACCACGAGGTGGCTTTATTTTGTGTAAGCAGGAGCTAGCCTCAGTCATTGATGACGCTGTTTACCCAGGAACTCAGGGAGGTCCTTTAATGCATGCCATTGCAGCAAAGGCAGTTTGCTTTTTCGAAGCCATGCAATCCGACTTTATCACTTACCAACAATCAATTCTCACAAACTGTAAAACATTGGCTTCCGAGCTTCAGAGGTATGGATTCCGTATCGTTTCTGGAGGCACTGATACCCATCTCGCTCTCGTAGACCTTAC
>JAUWGN010000148.1 GCA_030606385.1 Dehalococcoidia bacterium | reverse complement strand
TACCCTGATTCCTCAAGTCAACGAACATCCTTTTCACTAACTCGGTGTTAACCGGGTCTAGACCAGAAAATGGCTCATCCAGAATAACCAGTTCCGGGTCATGGATGATAGCAACGAGGAATTGGATAACCTGCCTCATGCCCGTGCTCAACTCCTCAATCTTCTTTTTTTTTGTGCGGGAGCATACCTGTTTGATTGAGCAGCTCGTTAGCTTTTTCTTCGGCTGAGTGCCTGTCCATACCCTTGAGGGAGGCAAGATAGATGATGGAATCGATGACAGTCAGCTTCCTGTATAGTCCTCTTTCCTCAGGCAAGTAGCCAAGCTTATTCTTGCTAGCTTCACTCAACTTCTCGTCGAGGATTGTCACGTCGCCCGAGTCTGGCTTGATGATGTCCATCATCATCCTGATGGTGGTAGTCTTGCCCGCACCATTAGGACCAATTAGACCAAATATCTCACCTCGAGCAACAGAGAAGGACAGATCGTTAACCACGGCCTTGTCTGCATAGGACTTGACTATATGATTGACTTCAGCTGCAAGCATAGTAGAAGCACTTTCGCCAATTCTCATTATATAGCAGCTCAGTCAATATGTTGATTACCTTATAATAAATCATCATTTTGTTTGCTTAGAGGTAAAATATGCTGCTAAACGTCTTTATCGTATCCTGCCTCTTGCCAGTGAGACAAATATGCCTCCAAAACAAAGGATAGCAAAATATCAGGATTTCACCTCGACGCTTGAAGAAGGTTAGAAAACTGCACAATCTAGTCATCAGGCAAAGGTGGAGTTCGCATAGTTATCGTAATTATAGCACTGGCTGAACCAGAATTGTGAGAGGTGACACCCCTCGAAATCCACTGGCTGGACTATATCTGGCCTGATCTTGTGTAATTATACTGCCGGATAACCTCATGCGGAAGACATGCTAAGTTTGAGGATAGTTTGAAGCTTTACCGGGGAACCTGCGAAATAGGCTAATCGTTATATTCCGGGTGCCATTTCTCTACAAGGTCGGCTTCTTCAGCTAGACGAGCTTCCCTGTTTGCGTTGCCTGTGTGCGTGTGAATGTGTGTAGCCCCTTTTCGCTGGATGGCGGGTATCCTGTAATGATTGTCAAAGAGTTCACTGAGGTCGCTAGTTTCCCCGAAATAAATTGGTATCCATTTATGTGGTTTAACTTCTTTTGCAAAGCAATAATTACCTGGCACGTGCTCAAAAGATTGCCCGATTTCATAAATCCAGTAGTTATATTTTTTACCCGACTTTCCATCCCAGGGTACTATTCTGTCTTCTGCCATATCCACCTCTTCATCGTTTAATGTTCTTAACTACATTCCCAAAAGCAAAAAGGCGCCAGTAGCCGCTATCAGACAACGATTCCAGTGCCTTTCTTTCACCCCCAACTCTCAATCTTATGCAGTTGTGGGCACAGCATCTATGTCTCTCGTATTAGTTACTCGTATACAGCTGCCCAGGTTATATTATACCATACAAAGCAACCAAGACAATGCCCATTTGGGGGTAAATGGCATGACAAATGGGTGGAAATATGTGACCATTTGGGAGATATGCCAGCAGCGATATTACTTCAAGTTCATTTCCACAGAAAGCTACGACTTATTCTTCCAAGTGCTAAGAGCGGGCAAATATCACGATTTCACTTCAGCGCTTGAAGCGGATTTAGGCGGGGAGTAAGGCCGTAATGAGCGCGCTGCCAGAGATTTCCCGGAGTTATTTTAGTGATGCCATACCGTTATCATAACTATCGTCCTATTATTTCGGCAAATTTCACCCTGCTATACTCACGGTCACCTTCGTTATTTCTCCCTTTTACCCACCCGGCCTAGCTAACTGGCACCTGCATCGCCAGGCAGAGCTATTCCCCGATGCTTGAAGATAGCTGGAGGACTCGTAATCTCGCGGATTGTGCAATCAGGCTCGAGTTCTATTTCTCTTCTAGAACGCTGATAAATGCCTCTGCATTAATGATCTTGATGCCCTGATATTCTCTAAGTCGCTGCAATGCTTTATCACCTGTTACAATAAGAGCTGCCTCTCCTTCAACAGCACAGGAGATAACCTTGTCATCACCGGAGTCAGGAGCTACACCCTTAAGGATTAATCTCCCAGCAACACAGTTAGCCCTGTGAATTAAAGTAAGAACAAAGGCCTGGATATCAGATTCAGCGAGATGGTATTTCACTTGAATGCGCGGTAATCGCAAAACACGATTTACCTCTTCAACAATTTCGTGAGAGGTAACCAAAACAAATTCTCCCCTTCGCCAGCGTCTCTCTATCTCCCTGGGGTAACTAAAAGGAGATATGAAACTTGAGACCAGTAAATTCGTATCCACCACCGCCTTGAGCATCAGCCATTCCCATGACGAATTTCGGCAATGGCTTCAGCTACATCTCTTTCCACCTCTTCGAAAGAAATTCCTTTATTCCTATCAGCCACCTTTTCCAGGCGACTGAATAGGGCTTCTCTGGCTGCTTGGCTGGTGCTGGTTGCCAGAAGGAATAAACGCACATTCTCCCTTGGAATTCGATAGTTTCGCCCTAACTTAGAAGCTACAAGCTTACCCTCTCTAATATAGCGATAGACTGTATCTTTATTGAGCTGGAGATAATTAGCCACTTGCTCCGGGGTCATAATCTCTTTTACTGCTTCCACCATGCTACTCCTACAAAAGATATTATAGCGTTATTGTTGATTCTTGTCCACTCGCCTTGCTAATTGTTGTAAATAGGGGTTATTAGTTGTTGCTTGAAGAAGGTTAGAAAACTGCACAGCTCGCCAGATTGTCGAACCAATGGGCTAGCTTTGCTGTTCAGCAACGAGTTCTGCCAGCCGGTCCAGCACCGCCTCCAGGGCGTCCAGCTCCTCTCCATAGCTAGCCCAGTCACCCGCCTTAAGGTACTGCTGAGCATTG
>JAUWGN010000051.1 GCA_030606385.1 Dehalococcoidia bacterium | reverse complement strand
GCGCTTTTTAATTTATACGCATCTTTCACCACCTCAATTTATTTTATTTATCTTATCATGGTGCTTCGTTGTGCATAAATAACCGAGCTGCTTATATTTTGGGAAAGGCAAGCCTTACACTCGCTTCATAATTCGCTTTCTATCTTATATCTCTCATACTCTTGATAGCGTTTTTCGAGACCAACCATACTGTTAGAATCTTCAAAACTCATCAGGTCGCTGGTAATAGAGGAGCTTCCCCCTTCCTTTTTTAGAGTAATGAACGCTCTTTGCAGAGCCTTTGCAGCAGCAAATAGACCGGTAAGCACATAGCCAACGACAAAAAAGCCCATTTCATATAGTTCCTCCAGACTGCATACAGGGGTAACCCCTCCCTCAATCATATTGATTGCCAAAGGTGGCGGTAGTTCCCCGCCAATACGACGTAGGTCTTCTTTATTACGCGGTCCTTCTACAAACAGTACATCAGCCCCAGCTTCCTTATAGAGCCTGGCTCTTCTAATCGCTTCATCCACACCGTGAGTAGCGAGGGCATCAGTGCGAGCAGTGACAATGAACCGGTTTTCGCCTGCGGCGTCTTTGGCAGCACGGATTTTTATGGCATGTTCTTCTGCACCAATAACCTCTTTACCCCTCATATGGCCACAACGCTTCGGCCATTGTTGATCTTCAAGTATCATCCCGCCTGCTCGGATTTTTAGTAATTCCCGAACCATACGCTGCACGTTTAAAGGACCACCGTAACCAGTATCAGCATCTACTGTGACCATAATATCTACGGCCTGAACTATACGCCGGGCTACATCCAGAATTTCGCTTTGCGTTAAAAGGCCAAAATCAGGCTCACCCAGGTAGCTTGCCGACACTCCATATCCCGTCACCACCACAGCAGGGAATCCAACACGTTGAGCAATCTTGGCCGATAAAACATCGTAAACCCCGGCGATCAGCATGACCTTATTTGCCTCAAGCAAAGGATGAACATCGGCATTCATAAAGACACCTCCTTGCAAGCTTTAGTCTGAATCTACGAAGCAAAAATCCCCCTTCTAAGAGTTATCACATGGCACATTCACTCTTCCAACTCAATAGGAAGGAATATCAGCAGCACATGCCGCCGGATGCTAAATACACCCCCATTTTATCATTTTATAGAGCATTTGGGGGTGTTTCTTTAAGGAAGATGCGTGATAAAATACACAAAACAAGCTGAGGGATAGGAAACGGTAATCGATATTCATTCACACCTGGTCACAGAGGAGATGTTACTACCTAAATTCCGGGATGGCACAATAGAAGCAATTCACAGTGACACGAAGAAGGCAATGAAGATGGAAATCTCATGTGAACAGGTAGCAAATGATGTGCTTCCCACCCCTGGGATTCTTTAAGCAGGATTCTCTTGAAAGAAACGCAGACAGCAATAACAATCATGTGAAAGGAACAGACTATGGATATGAAAGTCAAAGGTTCCAAGGAGTTGCTCACGGAGGTTATAGATGCAGGGTTGTGTACTCTATGTGGTGCATGTGCTGGCGGTTGTCCTTACCTGGTTTTCTACAAAGGCAGGATAGTGCTTCTGGATAGTTGCACCCTTTCACAAGGGCAGTGTTATCAGTACTGCCCACGAACTTACACTGACATGGATGCGATTAGCCAGCAGGTTTTTGGAACTCCGTATAGTGGTGATGAACTGGGAACCACTAAGGAAGTGTTGATGACAAGGTCAACGGATACACGTATTAAGGAGAGTGCACAATATGGCGGAACGGTAACAACGCTTTTGTCATTAGCACTGGAGGAAGGATTTATTGATGGTGCAATCCTGACAAAGATGTCCGATGATAAAACCCCAAGCGCTTTCTTAGCTCAAAGCAGGGAGGAGATGCTCAAATCTGCTGGCTCCAACTACATGGCTTGTCCTGTGTTACAGGCTCTAAATCAGCTTCCTAAGGATAGTGAACAACGGCTGGCGGTAGTGGCTATGCCCTGCCAGATATTGGCGCTGAGCAAGATGCGGCAAGAACCACCGCAAGACAGAATGAACGTAGGCAACGTGAAGCTAGTAGTCGGATTGTTTTGTACCTGGGCTTTGTCCCCTGACGGATTCCATCAATTCTTAAAGGAAAATCTCAACTTACCGCAGGTGACTAAATTTGATATCCCACCTCCTCCAGCAAATATATTTGAAGCGTACACTCCATCGGATAAAATTTCGTTTCCACTGGATGAAATCAGGAGGTTTGTCATGCCTGCCTGTGCTTACTGCCTGGATATGACTTCGGAGTTTGCCGATATCTCAGTAGGCTCAGTAGAAGGTATCGCTGGATGGAACACCGTTATTATCCGCACCGATGTCGGTGCTCAACTGATCGAGATGGCTAAGGAAAAGGGGAAGCTTGAGGTTGATATCCTCCTTCCTGAGAATCTAGCCCACCTTAAGGAGGCATCTTTACTCAAGAAAAAACGAGCGCTACAGGAAATCATCACCAGGAGTGGCGATAGAAAGAACCTGCTTTATGTTAGTCTCCAACAGAGCATAATTGACAGGCTGCTAGCTTAGAAATGGAGGAAAGTTCAAGGAGGTGAGTAATATGTCAGGCGTTGGAATAGATGCTCCCGGCAGCACCCAGCTTTTTATCGGCAACGAAGCTATTGCTCGAGGGGCACTCGAAGCAGGTATAGGGGTTGCCAGTGCCTATCCAGGGACACCTTCAACAGAGATAATGGCGAGCCTGATATCCGTGGCTAAGGAAATGAATTTTTACGCCGAGTGGTCTGTCAACGAGAAAGTGGCCATGGAAGTTGCCGCTGGTGCTTCTTTCGCCGGCATTCGAGCAATCACTTCTATGAAGCAGAACGGGGTGAATGTTGCCTTTGACTTCCTGGCCAACCTCGTTATGAGTGGCATAGGCGCCGGGTTGGTTCTGGTATCTTGCGACGATCCATCGACTATATCCAGCTCCAATGAACAGGATTTGAGGAACATAGCTAAGTGGCTGGATATCCCCCTCCTGGAACCAGCCACCTTCCAGGAAGCCAAGGACATGACAAAATGGGCTTTCGACCTCGCCGAGGAATTAAATACTATATGCATGATACGAAGCGTGACACGCATTGCTCACGCCAGAGGCAACGTAAGATTGGGTGAGTTGCCCAAGAAGGAGCAAAAGGCACATTTCGACAGCATATGTCCCGTTGTGCCCACCTTACCCAAATTCATCTCATACCCAAGCGCATGGTTACATAGCCAATTGCACGCAAAACTGGATAAGGCACGGGAGCTATTCGAATCATCACCTTTCAACTGGTACACGGGGCCGGAAGAGGCAGAATTGTTAATCATAACCGGTGGTAGTTGCTGGCTCTATTCTTTAGAGGCTGTGAAGGCGTTGAAATTGGAGAACAAGGTGGGCATTTTGAAGCTGGGCACTATCTGGCCGTTACCACGAAAACTCATTGAGCTACATCTAGGCAAATCGCAGAAAATACTGATGGTGGAGGAGATCGACCCTTTCCTGGAAGGAAGCATAAAGGAGCTGGTTGCCGACCTACCGCCTGCTACGCCCCGTCCTACATTCTACGGTAAGCACTCTGGGCATATAAACGCCTACGGAGAGCTGAATCCTGACCTGGTTATCGAGGTAATAGCTAGCATAATGAATCTTACCTACGAATCTCGCCCCGCAGAGTACAGCAAAAAGGCAGAGGAAATTCCTTTTACCTACATGCCACCGCGAATTATGACTTTCTGCTCTGGTTGTCCTCATCGAGCTACTTTTTGGGCAATCAAAAACGCACTTAGACTGGACGGGCGTGATGGGTTCGTTACCGGCGACATTGGCTGCTACACCCTGGCGATAGGTCCTGCCGGCTTCTTTCAAATGCGCACAATGTATTGTATGGGAGCAGGTGCTGGCGTAGCTAACGGATTGGGAAAGCTGGGGCAATTTGGCTTCAATCAGCCGGTGCTCGCTGTGTGCGGTGATTCTACTTTCTTCCACGCAGCAATTCCAGCATTGATAAATGGTATCTATAACAAATCGAATTTTACTCTCGTCATCCTGGATAATAATGCCACTGCCATGACTGGCTTCCAACCTCATCCTGGAACGGGAGTAACCGGCATGGGGGAAATAACAACAGCTGTAGATATGGAAGCTTTATGCCATTCGTTAGGAGTACAGGTTGAGGTCTGTGACCCGTTTGACCTTGAGAATAGCACGGCAACGCTGCTAAAGGCCATAGCTCAAGACGGAGGCCCTCGAGTGGTGATAATGCGCCGCGAGTGCGAGTTGGTAAGAGGAAGGAGGGACAAGAAACCTCCGTACAAGGTACATGTTGACCCTGATAAGTGCCTGGGGGAAGCCTGTGGCTGCGATAGACTATGCACCAGGATATTCGGTTGCCCGGGATTGGTATGGGATAGCGAAAGCGGCAAAGCTACCATAGATGAAACAATATGCACCGGCTGTGGCGTGTGCACAGATATATGTCCGCAAGGTGCTATCATCAGGGAGGCAGTGTGATTATGAAGACATTGGCAAAGGATCCGCTCAATTTAATAATCGCTGGCGTTGGTGGACAGGGAAATGTGATGATATCACTGCTTATCGGTAAAGCCTTCATAAAGGAAGGGTACTTCGTGACCATTGGAGAAACATATGGGGCATCTCAACGAAGCGGCAGTGTTATGAGCCATTTGAGAATCTCGAGGGAAAATCAGTACAGCCCGTTTATTCCCAATGGGCGTGCTGATATCATCCTTGGCATGGAACCTGTAGAAACTCTGCGAATACTGCAGCAATTCGGAAATTCCGATGTTATCACCATAGCCAACTCCAGACTGATACATGCCGCTGGGATGGAATACCCAAGCCTGGATAAGATCGTCGCGGCTATCGAAGGATTATCAGCTAAATCATGGCTGATAAATGCCACTGATGAAGCAATGAAACTGGGTGACCCTATCTTCGCCAATATGATACTTATCGGTGCTTTAGTTGGCTCTGGCATCTTCCCCATTGATAAGAAATCGATGGAATTAGTGTTGCGGGAAAGCTTTCCTGGGGAAAAATTTGATACCAATATGGTAGCGTTCAACAAGGGCATGGAGCTTGTGGCACAGTGAAGCAAGCCAGGCATCGCAAGTACCGGAACCCGTGGCACAGAACTTTACCAGGGAAACAAGAACATAGCATTTTGCAATTTCTTGGATTGGAGGTTTAAAGATAACTGCCATATCAACGCCGGAACTGGTAGAGCAATTTAAGATACAAGCTATCAGGGTTGGTGCTGTAGTCTACGAAGCCAAAAGTGCCGAGGATGCTAATAATTATGTGGTGAACCTGGCACGAGAACACAATGTGCGACGAGTGGTCAAGTCAAAGTCTGTGGTAGCCACGGAGATTGGATTGCACAAGCACCTTGAGGACGCTGACATTGAAGTGATAGAAACAGACCTCGGAGAGTGGATTGCTCAATTGGCGGGAGAGGAACTTTCACATCTGGTAAGCCAGGGAATACAAAAAAATATAGAACAGGTAGCTGAGTTACTTTCCAAAGCCATTGGTGAAAGATTGGAACCTGAGCTCCAGATTCTACTACAGGCGTCACGCCGCTACTTGAGGCAGTCTATTATCAATGCAGATATGGGCATTTCTGGAGCCAATATTGCCATAGCTGAAAGTGGAACTCTGGTTACCATAGACAATGAAGGGAACAGCCGCCTGATTGCCACCTTGCCCCCCTTACATGTGGAGTTGATTGGCTGTGAAAGGCTGGTTTCCAGCTTGAACGATGCCGCTACCATCCTCAAACTAATTACTAAAAATGCCGCAGGACAGAAGATGCCAAGCTACATCACTTACATTAGCGGCAGAAGCACTACCGCCGACATACCCGGAGCACCGCTGATCCGTGCTCAAGGTCCCGAAGAAATTCACATTGTGTTACTGGATAGCCATAAGGAAGTGAAGGAATTCAATGCGGAGATATATCGGTTACCCTGACTTTTACTCAACTGCCATTGCGAGCCCCGTTCTATTGTCATTGCGAGCGGAGCGTGGCAATCTCGGCGGGGTACCAGATTGCTTCGGCACTAACGTGCCGCGCAATGACGAAAAGGGGTGCTATTGCGAGTGTAGCGAATTAATCTCGCTGGCGGAGAATACGAAATGACGACAAAGATGAGAAAGCGTGTGAATAAGGCACTGGCAGATAAGAACCTGCAGACGGCTCTTCCTACTTTCATGCTGCTCACAAAGCTAGCCCGCCAGATTGGTATGGAAGACATTGACTTTGGCAGTCTAAGAGACGAAGTTCGTCAGGTAAAGGAGAAATCCATCGACAACCTTCCCCAACTTGTGGAGCGATTCAAGTCGGAAGCTGCCAAAGCCGGTGCCGTAGTCTATGAAGCTAAAGATGCCAGGGATGCCAATAATTATATTTTGAAGCTAGCAAAGGAACGCAATGTAAAACGCATAGTCAAGTCAAAATCAATGGTGACCGAGGAGATTGAATTAAATAAACATCTTAAGCACGCCGGCATTGAGGTAACCGAAACTGACCTCGGAGAGTATATCATCCAGCTAGCAGGAGAAAAACCTTCACATCTGGTAGGACCGGCGATACATAAGACTATAGAGCAAGTAGCTGAGCTTCTTTCCAAAGTAGCCGGCGAGCAGCTAGGGCATGACCCTCAAAAGCTAGTCGAGGTAGCCCGCCGCGCATTGAGGCAAGCCTACTTCAATGCAGACATGGGTATTTCAGGAGGCAACATCGCCATAGCTGAAACCGGAACCGTGGTCATCGTTACTAATGAAGCAAACGGCTGTTTGGTCACCACCCTGCCTCCAATACATGTCGCGGTAGTCGGTTATGAAAAGCTGGTTTCCAGCCTGGACGATGCCACCGCAATACTCAAATTGCTTAGCCGCAGCACGACAGGTCAAAAACAGTCAGTCTATGTCTCTCATATCACTGGTCCCAGTACTACCACCGCCATGTCACAAGAACCGCTGTTCGGCATTCAGGGTCCTGGTGAAGTTCACATCGTCCTGATGGATAATGGTCGCACGCAAATAAGA
>JAUWGN010000059.1 GCA_030606385.1 Dehalococcoidia bacterium | reverse complement strand
AAGGGTAGGGGGCAACTCCTTGTTATTGATAGATAATTGGTTTCATTGGCTTACATCGACTAAAATAGTCCTGATGCTCCAGGCTGCAAATACGGAACGGAGGTGAAACAAGCATGGGTAGAGTCAAAAATAGCCTTGGTGTGTGGGCGTTCGGTTCCCTGGCTACCAGGTTCCTCCCCGTGGGTTATCATCCCGGGGCAGAAAAACTGAGCATGTTGCAAAGAATGGAAAAAGTAGTCGCTGGGCTTGGTAATCTTATCGATGGCTATGAATTCCACTACCCGGGGGAAATAAATGAAACAAATGTGGACAAATTGCAACGAGTATTGGCGGACAAAGATATCTATGCTATTGCCAGTGGATTACACACTGACTCTAAATTCGCCTCAGGAGCCTTCACTCACCCCGATAAACAAACAAGAAGAGCTGCCGTAACTCGCACCAAAGAAGCTATCGACCTCGCTGGAGACATCCAGGCGAAATTTATCATATGGCCGGGTGGCGAGGGCTACAATTACCCCTTTCAGGCGGATTACGAAGACATCTGGGATAGCTTTATCGCCTGCCTGGCTGAATCAGTAGAGTACGCCAATAGCAAGAATGTTACTGTTCTACTGGAGCACAAATGCAGTGAACCAGCGATGAAGATATTGATGCGCAACATAGGCATGACCATTTTTGCCATCCGCAAACTGGAAAGAATGGGCGTTGATGTGAATCGCCTGAAGATAAACATGGATTGGCAACACCTTATAATGAACGGTGAATCACTGGCCGAGTATGCTGCCTTGTTAAACAAGGAGAATCTGCTGGGACACCAGCATGGCAATAGCGGTTGGGGGATTTTTGATGATGATAATATCGTGGGTGCTACTCGTTTTATGGAAACGTTGGAGCTTGCTATAGAACTGAGACGCATTAATTATGGTAGCAAAGGGGAAAGAGTCGGGTTCGACATATTCCCCTACACCGAAGACCCGATACAAGCAGCAAAGCAATGCGTTCTGCAATGGGAGTTTATTGACAACCTGGCGGAAAAGGTTAACAAGGAAGCTCTCTGTCAAGCTCGCAAAGAGAAGGATGCTCTTAAGGGTCTGGCTGTTGTTTTTGAAGCCCTTGGCTTAAACAGGAAATTTGTAACCGATATTATGCGAAGCCGTGAACAGGCAGTATAATCGAAGAGCATACTAAACCCACGCGAAAATAATCATGGAATATCTCATCGGCATTGATATTGGAACTACAGGGGCCTTGACCGGCATCTTCAACACCGCCGGTCAAGCAGTCGCCAGTGCCTTTTACTCCTATGAGACAAGACATCCCAGATTACGCTGGGCGGAGCAAAGCCCTCATGAGTGGTGGCAGGCTACAGCATCTTCTTTAACAGCGGTCATGGCCAGCTCTGGAATTTCTCCACGAGACATCAAAGGCATAGGCATATCGGGACAAATGCACGGCCTGGTGCTTCTGGATAAGGAGCATAGGGTCTTGCGTCCATGCATTATCTGGTCGGACCAGCGCACTGACGAGCAATGCCGCTGGATTATGGAAAAAGTTGGCACAGATAAGCTAATAGCGCTGGCTTGTAACCCAGCACTGCCAGGCTTTACCGCTCCCAAACTTCTGTGGGTCAGAGAAAATGAACCGCAGCTCTATGATAAGATTTCCACTTTACTGTTGCCAAAGGACTATATACGGTTCTGCCTCAGCGGTGAATTGATGACCGAAGTATCCGACGCTGCTGGGTCACTATTTTTTGATGTTACCAATAGAAGCTGGTCACCGGAAATTTTGAAAGCTTTACACATACCGCAAGAATGGATGCCGCCCTGTGTAGAGTCTATTGACATCTGTGGGCAGATTACCAGGGAAGCCGCTGAAGCAACTAATCTCAAAAAAGGAATCCCTATAGTTGCTGGAGGCGCAGATAATGCCTGCGCCGCCATCGGTACTGGCATTGTAACGGAAGGTTTGGCGTCTTCCAGCATCGGTACCTCAGGGGTAGTCTTCGCCCACTCCGATTCTGTAAAATGTGATTCCCTCCACAGAATTCATACTTTCAATCATTCAGTCCCCTTTAAATGGTACTTGATGGGGGTTATGCAAGCTGCTGGCCTATCCCTGCGCTGGCTGCGTGATAACTTTTTCGCCAGGGAAAAAGAAACAGAAGACCGTGCTCATCGGGATGTCTATAGATTGATGAGCGAAGAGGCAGCTCAAGCACCACCAGGATGCCAGGGACTCATCTTCCTGCCTTACCTTCAAGGTGAACGCACTCCTCACCTGGACCCCTATGCTAAGGGTGTCCTGTTTGGCATCATGCCGCACCATACCCGTGCCCATATCATACGGTCTACCATGGAGGGAGTGGCTTACGGCCTTAAGGATTCGCTGGACATCATCGAGGAACAGCAACTAAAAATCATTCAAGTGCGGCTCACCGGTGGCGGAGCACGTAGCAAACTGTGGCGGCAAATTCAAGCCGATGTCTTCGGCAGGGAAGTTGTTACCACCCAGGTTGAACATGCCGCAGCGTTTGGTGCTGCCCTGCTAACTGGAGTCGGTGCCGGGGTCTACAATTCCTGTGAACAGGCTTGCTCGAATACAATTGCGATAAAAGAGCACATTCAGCCTGTTCCTCAAAATGTTCGCAGATATCACGAGTATCATCAAATCTATCGTAAGCTTTATTACAACCTTAAACAAACGTACACTGAGCTAGATAGCCTGGTATCTCGCACCAGGTGAGAAAGTAAGATATTTTTCATTGACATTAACCTTCTCTAGATATATAATCGGGCGGATACTGCAACTCAGATCTACAAAATTTTAAAAGGGGGTAGTTTCAATGGAAGATGCAGTAATAGTTGATTATCTGAGGTCGCCATTTTCAAGATCGAGACCAAGAGAGCCAGAAAGGGATGTGTTCAATAGCTTGAGGATGGATGATGTTGCCGCGACGTTGATAAAGAAACTTGTTGAGAGAACCCGAATTAAGCCAGAGGAAATCAACGACGTGCTAACCGGAACTGCCTTTCCCTTCGGCGAACAGTGGCTCTATGGAGGAAGGAACATTGTATTTCTGGCAGGATTGCCATTTAACGTTCCCGCTCAGCAAATCGACAGGCAGTGCGCCTCGGCGATGTCCACCATACATCAAGGTGCTATGGAGATAATGCTTGGATATTCAGACATCGTCATTGCCGGTGGGATTGAACATATGACACACAATCCCATGCCGGGGCCTGGGATTGACCCCAGCAGAATAAAAATGGAGCCAAATCCAAGGTTGTTTTCAGAGCCAGAGTATGCCAAATACGAGATAATGACGACATACAATATGGGCCTCACCGCGGAAAAATTGTTCGACCAGACCGATTTCACCAGAGAGGATATGGACCGGTGGGCGCTTAGAAGTCATCAAACGGCAGCGAAGGCACTGGAAGAGGGGTTTTTTAAAGGCGAAATAATGCCCGTCGAGGTGACAATGCCAGACGGCACAAAGCAGGTCATCGACCGTGATGTGAGCATCAGGGCAGCTACAACTCTGGAAGCTCTTGCCCAGTTGCAGCCGTCTTTTAAACCAGACGGGCAGATAACCCCGGGGAACTCCTCTCCATTAAACGCCGCAGCATGTATGATGATGCTGATGTCACTGAAAAAGGCAAAGGCATCCGGGCTTAAACCTCTAGCTAAAATTATCTCCATGGGATGGGCTGGCGTTGACCCAAGCGTCATGGGATTGGGCCCAATTCCAGCAAGCAGAATGGCTCTAAAGCATGCCGGGATGGAGGTTAAGGATATTGATTTCTGGGAAATCAACGAGGCGTTTGCCATTGTCACAATCAACGCCATAAAAGAGTTAGGGATAGACCCCGCTAAAGTAAACGTGAAGGGTGGCGCCACGGCAATTGGTCATCCACTCGGTGCTACCGGAACAAGGCTTGTAGGAACATTGGCCAGGATACTGGATGTGGAAGGAGGGAGATTTGGTCTTGCCACGCCTTGTGTTGGTGGTGGACAGGGTACTGCAACCATAATCGAGAGGATAGAATAGCTTGAATTATGACACCCAGAAAGGGGGTTACCGAGAAAGTTGTGTTTTGCCATGATACACGAAGAGAACCATGAAGGAGGAATAGGATGGCTTATGAAACCATAATTGTTGAGAAAGAGGGTAACATCGGGATAATCACTTTGAACCGACCACCAGCTAATTCGGTAAATTTCGCTTTGCTCAAGGATCTTGACAGGGCACTGGACCAATTCGAGGAGGATAAAGAGGTACGGGCATTGATCATCACCGGTGCTGGTGAGAAGGGATTCTCAGCCGGTTTTGATGTTACCGAGGCAGCAAGGGCGGCAGAGATTGGTAACAAGGGGCGGGCGGTATTTAGTCGAATCGAAAGATATCCCAAGCCTGTGGTCGCTGCGATAAATGGCTATGCCTTAGGAGGCGGCTGTGAGCTAACGATGGCCTGCCATTTCAGAGTCATGGTCAGTACGGAGAAGGCCAAGATCGGCTGCCCTGAGGTCAACCTCGGCATCATTCCTGGCTGGGGCGGCACACAGAGGCTGCCCAGGTTAATCGGGAAAACAAGGGCACTGGATATGCTCGTCTTCGGAAAGAGAATAAATGCTCCTGAAGCTTTGAACATCGGTCTTATCAACAAGGTCTCTGAACCGGGGGAATTAATGAATGATGCCAATGACCTTGCCCACAGATTGGCAAAGCAGGCGCCGCTTGCCGTTAAGGCTATTCTGGAATCAGTCACCGTCGGACTCGAAACAACACTTGAGGAAGGACTGAAGGTCGAAGGGAAAAACCTCAACATGGTGTCAAGCTCAAAAGATGCCATAGAGGGAATAACAGCATTCCTGGAGAAGAGAGAGGCCCAATTCAAGGGGGAATAAACAGTATACAGTATAAATTAAGAAGGAGGTCAGAATGAAGGTCGAAGAAATTAAAAAGATAGCGGTAATGGGTGCAGGAGATATGGGGCATGGGATGGCCCAGGTTGCACTGATGAGCGGCTACAAGGTAGCCATGAGGGATATCGAGCAGAGGTTCATTGACAAAGGCGCCCAGGGGATTAAGGACAGCCTGGAGAGATTTTTTGTTGCCAAGGGAAAGCTAACCGCAGAACAAAGAGATGAGATGCTAAACAGGCTCGAGACAACTGTTAGCATTGAGGAGGCAGTTAAAGATGCTGACTTTGTGATTGAAGCAGTTCCTGAAGTCATGGATATTAAGAAATCAGTTTACAAGGACCTGGATAAGTTTGCACCAGAGCATGCCATTCTTGCGACAAACACCTCGAACATGAGCATCACCGAAATAGCAAAAGCAACCAACAGGCCGGACAAGGTTGTTGGAATGCACTTCTTTAACCCTGCCGTCAGGATGAAGCTCGTTGAGGTGACAAAGGGAGAAAAGACCAGCGAAGAGACCATGCAGGTCACATATGATTTAGCGAAAAACATGAACAAGGCTCCAGTCAGGGTTGAGAAAGACTCTCCTTCGTTCATTTACAACAGAGTAAATGCCCCCGTCATGCTTTTGCTTGAGCTAATACTGGAGAAAAAAATTGTATCTCCGGAGGAGTTTGATGGTGCGTTCAAGGCAGTGATGCCCATGGCTCCTTATGAGCTGCTGGATTTCGTAGGAATTGATATCGCTTATCACTCGCTCAAGTATCTCCACGATGGGCTTTCTCCGGATTATAGAGGAACAGCACTTGAACAGAAGGTTAACGCAGGCGAACTTGGGAAGAAGACCGGAAAAGGCTTTTACGATTGGTCTGCAGGTAGACCCACAATAGATACCTCAAAGGCTACCAAAGAGTTCGGTGTGAATGACCTTATTGCCTTACAGGTAAATGAAGCAACGAAACTGCTTGACGAGGAAGTAGCAAAGAGCGCATCCGATATTGATACCGCAATAATCAATGGAGGAGGCGGCTTCGGACCTTTCCAGCTTGCAAAGGGCATAGGATATGCTGAATTGACCAGGAGATGTGAAGCTCTTGCTCAGAGATTTAACGTGCAAGTGTTTAAGCCGACTGATACGATGAAGGAAGGGAAAATCGAGGTCTGATCATCAAGCTCGTTTCTATACCCTGCCTCGCAATGATGTAAGGCGGTCATTGCGAGCGAAGTGTGGCAATCTCGGCGGGGTACGGGATTGCTTCGTCATCCCTCATTTCGTTCGGGATTCCTCGCAATGACGGAAGGGGGTCATTGCGACCGTCCTCCACTGTCATTGCGAGCCGAAGGCGTGGCAATCGCAGGAAACGAAATTCTAAATCCTAAATCCGAAATACTAAACAATATCAAATGACCAAAATCCAAATGACCAAAGGGTTTTTGAGTTTTGAATTTGGATATTAGGATTTGTTTAGAATTTAGTGCTTTGAGCTTAGGATTTGACTTGGAGATTGCTTCGTCGCTATCGCTCCTCGCAATGACAAAAGGGCAATGGGATTGCTTCGGCACTCCGTGCCTCGCAATGACAGAAGGGGCCATTGTGCCCTCTTCTCCCGCCACTATTTTACTCACCTGTTGGGCCTTCTTTCCTAATGGGCAGCATATCTCCGACAACAATAGGCTTCAGTCATATGGTACTAAAATACCCTTCCAAACAGTACCAACTGGGGATTTGCACAATAACGAGTACACCTTAC
>JAUWGN010000045.1 GCA_030606385.1 Dehalococcoidia bacterium | reverse complement strand
ACACGACGTGTAGTTCCTTGGGGCCATGTGCACCGTATGTGGTAACTTTCTCAATATCTCCAGTCTTGCTCGGACCTGACACCAAGCTCACATAAGCTGGGATATTATAGTTGGCATATCTCCAGGTAACCTCAGCTACCTTCCAGGCATCATGGAGTGTGGGGACGAGCTTCTCCATTCCCACGAGAGCTATGTGCACTGGTGGAGCGCTGGTGGAAAGCCTGACGTTTCCTTCATTTTCAATAAGGAACAGCGCGCCGGTATCTGCGGGAATTACATTGGCTCCGCTGATGCCGACATCTGCCTGAAAATATTTTTCTCTTAATAGCTTCCTTACCGTGGCTACTTCCTCGGCTATGACCGGCGCAACTTTCTTTCCTGTTATTTTAGTCAAAAGGGTGGCAACATCCTCTTTGGGGACATGGATTGCCGGAGATAAAATATGCATTGGTTTTGACTTCAACTGCTGGATGATAAATTCTCCCAGGTCTGTCTCGTAAACTTCGTTGCCCAGCTCCTCCAGATGTTCCCGCAGGTCAATTTCCTCCCCGGTCATGCTTTTGCCCTTGACGATTAGCTTATCCTTTCCCACCAGGTCGCCGATAATCTTCAGCGCTTCCTCAGCAGTGTCCGCTATGTAAGCATGCCCCTTGTTATCCTCTATGGTCTCGCAGGCTTGCTCAGCAAGCTCCCTCATCCTGCCGATGGAGTCTTCCTTAATTTTCCTGACTTCTTCAGCAAGCTCAATGGTGTGGGGGAACTTCTTTAATGCAGCGTTGGTATTTGCCCGGTAGCTTTTTATAGCTCGGGATAAAGCGGTGCTTATCCTATCGTTATGAGCTGCCTCCATAAGCTGCGCCTTATATGCTTTGAATTGAGACATCTTACCTCCTCAAGGCTCGGTCAACTACCTGAGCTAAATCCAATACTTCTAAATGATTTCTCCTCAGGTCTTTGAGCCCTTCTTCAAGCTGCAGCACACACGCGGGGCAGTGGGTGATTATCATTGATGGATTTGTTTCCATAAGCTCCCGTGCCCTGTTCACGGCCAAAATGTGGCTTAATTCGGGAAACACCATCTCAAATCCACCTCCGCCACCACAGCAAGTTGCCCATTCTCCAGTAGTCCATTCAGGTTCCTTAAGCTCAAGTCCCTTTATGGAGTTCAGTATCTGCCTTGGCTCATCAATCACCCCCAGGTAGCGTGCCAGTTGACAGGGATCATGATAAGTAACCTCAACCTTCTGGGGCATCTCGAGGGGAATATTTCCCTCCTTAATCCTTTCCCAGACAACCTGGCAGAAGTGCTTGATTTCAATGTCAAAGCCCGCCACATAGTTGGGGAAGAGGTTGCGCAGTGCGTTGGTGCATGAAGGAACGAGCCCGATTATCTGTTTCACGCCCAGGGATTTGAGCTTGCCATAAGTTTCCTGGCAGTGTTTGGAGAATTCAGCTTCCAGACCAAAAAAGTAAAGTGGTGCTCCGCAGCAGGGCTCCTCCTCATGGAGGTAACCGAAATCGACCCCGAGCTTGGTTAATACATTGACGGCACAATTCAGGGTCTCGCTGTAGTGATCATCTCCTCCCAGAGGAAGCTTGCTATACACAGCGGTAAGGTCAATCCCTACCTTCTTGAACGCCTTGGCTATTCCAATAGTCTTCTCTGGATCCAGTCCCCTCTTCTCAAATTTGCTCAGTGCATCAAGCATGGTTTTGGCATGCCTCAAGTATTGATAGCCACATCCAGCGAAGAAAATGGTCTTATTTCTCCTGGGTAAGTTTAAGCCTTTAGCCCACTCTGCTTTCGCCCCGGGTGAGGCTCCGAAGATATTGTCCCGGGAAGAAATGTTGTCGGCAATGAGAAGCATACCCTTGGGAATGAGGTCATCTCTTTCTTTGGGCACTTTACCCTCCTTAATCGTTTCCTACGGGCCTTTTCCCTGAAAATTCGGAGAATTCCCAGGTAGCTTACTTTGTGGCAGCTAATTTCTGCGCTCTTCTTTTTCCCTTGAGCTTCTTGCGATGCTTGCGGTGTTTTAACGCCGCCACTCTTTTCTTTTTGTTCATGTTTTCTTGCTGTAAACGGAAATAAATTTGCTTAATGAGCGGTCATAAGTTGCTTCAACTTCGGGAGGAAACAAACAACCAGGAAGCTCACCAAGTTCCCAGTGGTAACGGATGCATTCGCAGCATTTCCCTTTCCTGGAGCATGGTTCATAGGTGCAGGGGCAACTGGATTTGTTGACCTCTATCTGACACTCCATTTCGTAGCCCCCTATTATACACTATATTTCCTCCTTAGATTATGGGATAAATTAGCTACCAGTTCCAGAGCCTGGCGTGCTGCCTCGGGTGATAAGGATGCCAGTCCGCAAGAAGGGGTTAACAAACTTTGCCTTAAAATTTGCTTAAAGCTGATGCCATTTTTAGTGAATGGTGCTATGGCTTCTCCCAATCTATCATAGAGGCTGGACACAGTTTCTGTGGATAAGGCTTCTTCATTATTAGGGACAATTCCCCAGGCGATGGCACCTCCTCGCTCGAGGAATGAATTTACTTCACCGGGATAGCAACTGAAGGAGGAGGCGTAATTGTAGGCATCCATGCTGAGGATATCAATTGATGTTCCTAGAAGGACGGGCCAATCGGTGTTGCCACAGCAATGCAATCCCTTTAGTCCCCTAATCCCCTGGAAGACTTCCTCTAACAAAATAGTGACCTTGTCCTCGGGGATAGGGGTAAAGACTGAACGAAGAGAGAGCAGATACGGCTCATCAACGAAGACGATAGTGTGACGCGATATTTGCCTTAGAGCATTTTCCTGCCAGGAGGCTTTTAGCCGTAAGAACTTAGCTGTAGCTTCAGCCAAATTCTCATTGTAGAGGATAGCTAGACCTTCTTTGTCGGTAACCATCAATCCCCAGGTAATAGGCCCTGTTATTTGACCTTTTACCATGTCTAATTTCGGCGTTTGGGAAAGGAAAGCATGGAATCCCGCAGCATATTCAAGGGAAACGGCATATTTATCAAAATTACCTTGCTCAGCGTCAAAGTAAACCTGTGTTAGTTCTGTTTCAAAGTCTGCTCCTGGTTCAATATGGACTTTGTCCCCGTTTACCACTATTCCAGGGAAGCCTTCGCTAAATTGAATACCCATATTTTCTTTAGGAGAACGTGGTGGCAGTTGAGGCCAGGCAGGTATATCGGGAAGATATTTCATAACTAGAGAGCAAGCCTCTTCCGGGTCAGTGTGAGGCATGCTGCCTATAGCTGTGGGCAAACAACTGAACTCTAGCTTAGCCAAATTCCCTCCTGTCTAAGTACTTCCCGATAAGCAGTCTTAAATCCCTCTTGGCTTCCGCTGATATGTATTCCAGGGAGGTAGCAATAGCGCCCTTGAGGGCGGTGGCGCAGGCGCATTCACGGTTTTGAGGCATCCGAGGGATAGTCAACCGTAATATTTCCTTGGCGATATCGACTCCTTTTTGCAGGTTAGCCAGAATCATTTCTGCACTCACTGTTTCATAGCTTAGATGCCAGCAATCATAATCGGTGACGATGGCGAGCGTGGCACAGCATATTTCAGCCTCCCTGGCTAATTTAGCTTCAGGCAAGGCAGTCATGCCAATGACATCAGCTCCCCAGGAACGATAAAGCTGAGATTCAGCCTTGGAGGAGAACTGAGGTCCTTCGATGACTAAATAAGTCCCTCCTTTATGCACTTTAACTCTTGTTTTGGTAGCTGCCTCAAACAAAATTTGACTTAATACCGGGCAGAAGGGCTCGGTAAACGAGATGTGCCCTACTATCCCCGAGGTGAAGAAGGTGCTATCTCTCCCTTTAGTTTGGTCAATGAGCTGGTCAGGGATAAGCATGTTCATTGGCTGGATTTCCTCCTTGAGGCTACCTACGGCGTTCACCGATATAATCCTTTCTACCCCCAGTGATTTCAAAGCATAAATGTTAGCCTTTGCCGGAAGGTTGGAGGGACTAATCCGATGTCCTTTGGCATGCCGGGGAAGAAAGGCAACCCTTATCCCCTCTAGATTACCTGTGATAATAGCGTCGCTCGGCTCACCAAAAGGCGTGGTTAGCCTTACTTCCTCTATCTCACCCAATCCCTCCATGTTATAAAGTCCGCTGCCGCCGATGACTCCTATCTTCACTTCGGACATTAACTTTCCTCCTTTTGTGGTTTGCTTATTCTAAATAATGTTCTTCAGGTTGTAAATTTGTCATCAAGAGTTTTCCACTTGCTATATTATTTAAACTAGGTTGCTTTGTCTACTTGATCGTGGTACAGTCGGAAAAAGTCTTGGAGCAGAGGTGGGATTTCGCTTTTTTAGAGACGACCTATGTGATTACTGTGGCCTTTGTTTTGAACGGTGTCCCGTGTTGCAGCTTCCTGTGGAGGAAGCGAAACAGGACATAAAGGCGCTCATCCGCGGTGATACGAATGCCTCCCTGGCGTTCCAGTGGTGCACTACTTGCAATACGTGTGACCTTATCTGCCCTGTGCAGGCAAATCCTTACGAGCTAATTCTGGAGCGCTGGAATGAAGAGCACCAGTCAAAGGGGCTCCCTGCCATCGCCAAGTTTGTTTTCCCCAATGAGTCCGGGAATATATGGTCTTCCATTAGAGTGTTGATGGAGGAGGATGAACTTTCACTCCTGCATTCCTGGCGGGAAAATATGGATAGTCCCAAAAATGTGACGCTGCTCACCGGCTTTTATTCCAATCTTGTGCCTTATATTGCCATGACCTCTTTGATTGAGGAGCTAAAGCCAGCCATTGCTGGCTTTGAGGGTTTTTGGGGCTGTGCCGGGGATGTCTATAAGCTGGGGATGATAAGCGCATCGGAAGAGATAGGCAATATGTTAAACAAGAAGTTCTCCGAGATGAGAATAGAAAAACTGTATTGCTTTATGAATGCTGAGGCGATGATGTTAAGTGATGTCTTGCCTAACAGGTTTGGCATCGATTTTAGCTTTTGCAGCCCAGAACCGCTGGACTATTGGATATTGGAGAAATTAAACCATGGCGAGATAGAAGTGAAGCAGAAGCTGAACATGAAGGTCACTGTTCATGACAATTGCTTGTCTAAATACACGGGAGGAAGGGTACAGGGGGTAATGCGGGAAACAGTGAAGCACATCGGGTGTGAAATCGTAGAGATGCAGCATAGTGGGGAATCGGCGCTTTGTTGTGGTTGGGCAGCTACAATCCCTTCCTTGCACGGCTCCGTTTCAGGTAATGCCCTGCATATGCTACTTTATCTGTTGGACAGCCTCTATCGCAGGTTGCAGGAGGCAGAGGCAACCGGAGCCGAGGTCATGGTTGTTTCCTGCCATGCTTGCTACATATTTCTTTCCCTTATAAAGGTATTGACCAACAGCAAAGTAGATATCTATCTTTCCCAGGAGTTGGTGCAAATGGCTGCTGGTGAAGCACCGGTTCATAGAAATGAAAAGCGTGCCTGGGACATAGTCGCTGCCTTCACCAATGTCCTTCTCCGCTGGCTGTTCATTCCTGGAGAGCGCAAACGTTTCTTCCCCAGGCCTATCAAAATGGAGCCAATTCCTCAGATTAGCTCTGCTGATGCCCGGCGTATCAGGTTTTTTGGTAAGATATACCACAGTGCTGTGATTCAAAATCCGGCTATGAGGGGATTGATTAGTATCACCGTCAAAGCTTCGATTAACCTGTATAGAAGTTCTGTGGCAAGAAGGAGACGAAAGCTGATTAGTAGCAGGATCAAGTAGATGCAGGACGAGAATAAATTTGATCTCTTTGCCCCCTTCGACAAAGATAAATGCACCCTTTGTGGTGAGTGCTTTAGCCAGTGTCCTGTGATGCACTTGCCGATTGACGAGGCAAAGAAAGAGATAGAAAGGCTCATTGCAGGGGATAAAACCAAATACGTGCTGCAAAAGTGCACCAGTTGCCTTGCCTGCAATCTTATCTGTCCTGAGCATTGCAATCCCACCCAATTGGTATTGGACAGATGGCATGAGATGTATATGCACCAGGGGTTACTTTCAAGGGCGGAGTGGTTCATTCCACACTATAAGCCTAACTTCAGGACCTATGTGCTGGATAGGTTGCCTGAAGAGGAGAAACAGATACTTAAGGCATGGGATAACCTTTCCCCCTGTGAGGAGATGTTTTATCCCGGCTGCAACATCATCACCAGTCCTTACTTAACCAGAACCAGCTTATTGGATGGCCTTGAAATTCGAGGCTCTCTTGATACCTGCTGTGGTGAGATGTATTACAGGATGGGGCTGTTTGAACAAGTAGAGCAGGTAGGCAAAAGGCTGGATAGATATTTTCACAAATTAGGTGTGAAAAGGATGGTCATTCCTTGCACAGCAGGGTACAACATGTTTAGCAATGTTTTACCTAGATTTGGATTTAAGCCCGATTTTGAAATTCAGCACCTCCTTCCCTGGCTTTGGGAGCGGATAGAAAATGGGAGGATAGAAATTAAAAGCAACTTGGGTATGAAGGTGACCATTCAGGATTCTTGTTATGGCAAGATTTTCGGGGAGGAAATTCTTGACCTTCCCCGAAAGCTCCTGGCGAGAATAGGAGTTGAAGTGGTTGAGGAGAGGTATTCTCGGCAAAACTCCTTGTGTTGCGGCATTGCCGCAGGCTTCAGCCCTGAAGCAGGTTACAGCCCTACTAGAATTGTATCTTCCACAATAAGAAGCCTGAGGGAAGCCAAGGCAACCAGGGCGGATGCTATAGTGGTATATTGTGCTGGGTGCCTTCAAATGCTTTCTACAGTGCACACATTCTATCCCACGGGCATGCCCATTTATCATATTCTGGAGATGCTTCAAATGGCGATCGGGGAGAAACCGGCGAGGCGTCAGAGGCAGAGGGGAAGGTCGCAGCTTGTGGGGACGCTTGTACATCAATCCCCTAAACTTATTTCAAGAAACAGGTTCCGTGTTAAACAAATAGCCCAGGACTGGTAAGCAATGGAGCGCTCAAGCATGAAGGGAAAATATGATATTTTCGATTATGACAAGTGTTCTTTCTGCGGCATATGCCTGGAGAGGTGCAATTATCTCCATTTCACCCATGAAGAATCAGTGGAGGAGATAAAGAAGCTAATCGCCGGGGAAAAGACACGGATACTGGATGGGTGCATTTATTGTTCTGCCTGCAATGCATTTTGCCCTGACGATTGTCATCCTTACGAACTTATCTTAAACCGTGTCTACGAATCAGGGCGCAAGAACGGCATTCCACTAAAGGCAAAATGGGTCATGCCTCTGCCATATCCTCCCCAGAACTTCAGGTCTGCTCTCGTGCCCTCCATGCCACGGGATGAAA
>JAUWGN010000041.1 GCA_030606385.1 Dehalococcoidia bacterium | reverse complement strand
CCTGATCGAAACTACCGCAGCGATCAATCCCGGTAATAGTGGCGGACCACTGGTGAACATGAAAGGCGAAGTGGTAGGCATTACCAGTGCCAAAATCCTCGGGGCAGAAAATATGGGCTATGCCATAAGCAGCAATATCGCCAAACCAATCATTGAAGAATTAATCCGCCAGGGCTATATAATCCGTCCCTGGCTGGGAGTGCATATTCAAACTCTGGACTGGCTCACCGCCTGGCTCAACAACCTTACAATTGATGAAGGAGTGCTGATTACAGAGGTGGCTCCTGACAGCCCAGCGGAGGCCGCCGGATTAAAGAAGGGCGATGTAATCACCAAGTTCCAGGACAAAGAAATTGACACCGCTCAAGCATTGCAGGAAACAATACTCGATTGCTATATTGGTGAAAAAGTAGAGATAACTTTTGTTAGGGGAAGAGTCACCAAAACAACCTACGCTGTGCTAGAGCAAAGCCCATCGCCATGGAGCTAGTCAACCTTACTGACAGCCAACAAAACATCGCTGTTTGAGATGCGATGCTTTTCAACATAAGCACCTTCAGGCGGTAAACCCTTAGTAAGCTCCAGAGACAAGGTCTCTTGCTTGATATAGCCAGCAAAATCCTTCATCACCCTGGTAATATCTTCTTCCCCTTGATAGTAAGTAACGATATGGTCGGCAACATCAAATCCGGCAGCACGACGCATAGTCTGGATATGACGCACGATTTCCCTGCTTGCTCCTTCATCTTCAAGCTGGGGAGATAACCTTGCATCTATAGCTACCCAATATTTTCCATCATTAGCCACAGCATGGTAAGGCATGTCTTCTGAGAGCGTGTCCTTAACAAACTCCAGTTCCTTAACATTTATCTCATCCATGACATCAGCGGCAGACTTCTGCAAAACACCCCTTTCGCTTTCCTGCGTTAATGTAATAATTGCTTTAGCCAATGGTTGCCGTACCTTGATGCCTGCTTTAGCTCGCGCCGCTCTGCCCAGACTGGCTATCTTCATTGCTAATCTAACCTCACCGTCCAACTTTTCATCAATTTTAGCTTCATTTGCCAATGGGAAATCAGTCAGATGCACACTTTCGGGAGCCTGCTGATCTGCAGAACAAATCAGGTTTCGGTAAATTTCCTCAGCAATGAAGGGGACAAACGGAGCCAACAGCTTCGATAAGGTTACCAAACACTGGTATAGGGTGTTATAAGCAGCTAACTTATCGGCATCTTCCTCACTTTTCCAAAATCGTCGTCTGCCCCTCCTTACATACCAGTTGGAAAGCTCGTCCACAAAATTCCCGACTCTACGTGCCGCTGAAGTAAAGTCATAATTATCTGACGCCTTGGTCACATCAGCAATAAGCCGATTGAGCTCCGAGATAATCCAGTTATCCAGGTGAGAAAAAGACAGATTCTTTTCCCCCTCCTGAGGAACAAAATGGTCAATATTAGCGTAAAGAATAAAAAAGGAATAGATATTCCACAAAGTAAGCAAATCCCCCCGCATTGTCTCAGCTACCATCTGCATGGAAAAACGATGGACACTTTCTCCGGGCGCTGCGGTAAGTAAGTGCCACCGAAGCACATCAGCACCATAGTTGTCTACCACCATCCAGGGATCAACGACGTTATTCTTAGACTTGCTCATCTTTTCACCCTGAGCATCCACGATGTGCCCTAAACAGACAACATTCTTAAAACAAGGGCGGTCGAACAACAGCGTGGATATAGCATGCAAGCTATAAAACCAACCACGAGTTTGGTCAATGGCTTCACAAATAAAATCAGCAGGGAAATTCTGCCCAAATTCTTCTCTATTTTCAAAAGGATAATGCCATTGGGCTATAGGCATAGCTCCGGAATCAAACCAACAGTCAATTACCTCAGGAACGCGCCGCATTACACCGTTGCATCCAGGACAAGCAAAAGTGATCTCATCTACATAAGGACGATGCAAATCACTCAAAGCTTTCAACTGATAGCTGTCAGCTGTCAGTTTTGACCTTGTCTTTAGTTCCTCAACGCTACCTACGCAGTCAAGATTACCACAGGATTCACATCGCCAAATATTCAACGGCGTTCCCCAATAGCGTTCCCTGGAGATAGCCCAATCGACGTTGTTTTCCAGCCAATCACCGAAACGACCATATTTGATATACTCAGGATACCAGTTTATCTCATCGTTACCACCAGTAAGCCTATCTTTTACTGCCGTTGTTTTGATGTACCAAGCTTCCTTAGCATAATAAAGAAGAGGAGATTCACACCGCCAGCAAAATGGGTAGGTATGAACAATTCTGTCACTGCGATAGAGCAACCCACGAGATTTAAGGTCTTCAAGGATAAGAGGGTCGGCATCTTTCACAAACTTGCCAGTGAAGGGATAGGTGCCCTGTATGATACCCTGCAAATCAACATAATCTCGCACGAAATCGAGGCCATTATCCTCACCCGCCTCGAAGTCCACCTCGCCAAAAGCCGGTGCACTATGGACGATGCCGGTGCCCTCGTCCAGCGACACAAAATCGGTAGCAATAACAGGGTAATTTAATATGCCACCTTCCTTCCATATTATATCCGATGAAGGCTCTCCAGATTTTTTTAATACGTCCATTCTGGCGATAGGAACGTTGAACTCACTAGGATTAAATAATGGCTCATACCTCAAATCTACCAAATCGCTGCCGCTGACCTTCTCCATTACAGGCATATCACCCAACCCCACCAAAGCACGTAAGGGGTCAGCCATAATAATATATTCATTATCAACTTCCACAATCACATACTCGGCATCAGCAGCCACCGCCAGAGCAGTATTACCAGGTAGCGTCCAGGGTGTTGTCGTCCATGCCAGCAAGTAGACAGGCTTATCCTTAACAAAGTCAAGGAGCCATTTCGCAAAATCGGCTACCTTGTCACCATAACCACCTCGCAACTTATAGAGAAAGCCTGGTTCTGAGTATAGTGATTTCGCCACCCTAAATTTTACATAAACCGAAGGGTCATCAACCTCCTCGTAACCCAGAGCCACTTCGTGAGAGCTAAGAGATGTCCCACACCGGGGACAATGCGGCGTTACCTTGTATCCTTGATAAACAAGCCCTTTGTCCCACAATTGCTTTATCGCCCACCAACAAGATTCAATATAGCCATTATCCAGTGTCACATAGGGATTCTCCATATCCAGCCAATAACCAATACGCTCAGTCATTACCTCCCATTCCTTGATATACTTGGAAACGCTTTCCCGACACTTCTGGTTAAACTGGGCTATCCCGTATTCTTCAATTTGAGCCTTGCTGGTAAATCCAAGGGTATTCTCCACCTCCAACTCCACAGGCAAACCATGAGTATCCCATCCAGCCTTGCGTGGCACGTAATAACCTTTCATCGTCTTATACCGGCAGACAACATCTTTAAATAGACGAGAAAGCACATGATGGATCCCCGGGCTGCCATTAGCCGTAGGTGGACCTTCATAAAAGACGTACCTCCTCGACCCTTCCCTCACCTCAACACTTTTGTCAAAGATCTTGTGTTCCTTCCAATAACGGAGAATATCTTTTTCCAGTTGAGGGAAGTCTATTTTACTATTGACCTTTTTGAACACAACTTAGCTCTGTTTAGGTGAAATAACTACTTTCCTATCCTCACCAACACCTATACTATGAGTTACCACTTCAGGATGCTCAGCCAAGGCGAGGTGGATGATGCGCCGTTCACTAGCAGGCATTGACTCCAAAGTTATAGCACGCTGTCTTAATTTAACCTGTTCCGCCAAGTGCAACGCTAATTCCTGAAGTGCGCTACGGCGCCGTTCCCGGTATCCACCAACATCGATAGAAAGTGGCTGCCAATTCTCTAATCGTCCAGCTACTATAAGTTTAACAATGTACTCCAAGGAGGCTATGGTTTGCCCATGACGTCCAATCAAAATACCCAAATCATCGCCTTTGATATTGAAAGTCACCGGTATTTGGTCAGACAGAACTTCAACCTCGGCTGTTACCTCTAATAAATCAAGCAACTTATTCAGAATCTCTTTGGCTATCTCAACTAAATCCTCCTCCGCTGGAGGTAAAGGCTTCACCCTGATTACAGCCTCTTCAGCTCCTATACCCAGAATCCCTGACTTCCCTTCATTAACAACCTCTACTTCAAATTGGTCTCGCTTTAGCTCAAGTCGCCTTTCCGCTTCCTCCAGCGCTTCCTCAACCGTGCCTGCAACTATCTCCAGCTCCTCCATATTTTAACCTCCCCTTTGAGTAATTCACCACAGTATTGAATTGCCTTAAGACTGTTTTGATAATGTTGCTTTAGTTTACCGCCTTATTGGCAACTTAGGCAAAGCACCACGGCCCAGGTACCCCCACCCAGTAACTAAATACTGAATTACAATGCCAATCACATTGGAAACTGCCCAAAAAAGAGCCAAACCGCTGGGAAACATCAAGGTAAAGAAAGCAAACATAAATGGCATCATTAACTGCATCATGCTATTCATCGACCTCTGCCTCGGGTCAAGCGTGGGAGCAGTTACCATCTTCTGTTGTACCCACATTGAGCCGCCCACTATAATGGCTAGAATCATGGTGCTGTCAGGCACTCCTAAATTGAGCCACAGGAAATGGCTATCTAGCGGAAGGGCCTGAGCCACCACCTCCCATGGGTAAAGATGCTCGAATAAGTTCAGCAGGCTTTCGGGAGTAGTAGCTAAAGCCCTCATGATAGACTGATAGAGGGCAATCCACGCTGGAAATTGAACCAGCATTGGCCACAAACAACCCAGTGGATTGACTCCAGCTTCTTTATAAAGCTTCATCATCTCCTGCTGAAGTTTTTGCTGACTTTTACCATGTTTCTTCTGTAATTCCTGGATTTTAGGTTGCATGCCTTGCAAAACCTTGGTGGATTTGAGTTGCTTCAAAGTAAGGGGCACGAGTATCAAACGAACTATGATGGTGAGCGCAATGATAGCCAGTCCAAAACTGCCATCTAAAACGCTGCTCAGCGCAACCAACCCATTAAGCATCGGGTTGAGGATAATTAAATTCCACAGGTCAACCATGACTATAAAACCTTTATTCGGTAGTTAGAGGAAATTTCCAAATCACCTCTCCCTGTTTAATATCTAGCGCATATAGCCAGTTATCCTGCCCACGAATGTAAACTATGCCTTCTTGAGCACAGGGGGTGGCTTGAACAAGCGCATTAATGGTCGGCTTATTATCATTTTCTGGATTCTTAATTCGCTCGCCGATGCCCGTCTTTGGGTTAATGACATACACATTACCTGATTCAGTAACTACCACTAGCGAGTCATCCACCAGAAGTGGTGAGACGACTATAGGACTTCCCGCATCAAAAGACCACAATTGTGTGCCATTGCCAGCATCAATAGCATAAATATTGTTATCAAGACAGCTAGCATAAACCACATTGTTGCTAACTAAAGGAGTAGCCCAAAAACAGTTGTCTCCAGCGAATTTCCACAATGTTTCATTGCTTTCTACTTTCACAGCATAGAGGTTGCGGTCGAAGGAACCTATAAATATCACTCCGTTAGACACCACTGGAGAGGAAACAAATCCTATTTTTAACTCTGCGGCAAAACTCCAGGTTATGATGCCATCGTCAGCCGATAAGGCGTGAAGATACCCATCAAAGGTACTTATGTAAAGCTTATCCCCCTCAATATAGGGAGTGGACCATAGCTTGTCACAAAGAACAGTCGAGTTCCAATTTTTATCACCAGTATCTCTATCTAAGGAATACACCATCCCATCTGAACTTGTTACATATATAGCGTCGTCACTCACCACCGGACTGCCTACAACGCTTCCTATCACCTCGTTTGTCTTGGGATAGAACCATTCCTTGTCTCTGGTCTGTGGGAAATTCAGATTCTGACTTCGGGCTAACGTGCTTAGCGCATAGACTTTGCCATTATAGGTACCAATAAACACTAAATCTCCACCTACATCGGGTGTGCCATATATGGCAACAGGGGTGGATACTGGACCGCATGACAATCCCCCCTGGGAAGTAGTAGTAATAGCATACTCCCACTCCCCATCCGCCGGGAAGTGAAGTTGCTGACTCCGAGCAGAGGCATTCACCGCCATGATTTTGCCATCCATCGAACCTAAATAAAGAATCCCGTCACTACAAGTAATTCCCGAGAACCCGGTTGGTGCTTCAGCACAACCAAATGCCAATAAGCTAAAAAGGCAAAAAAGGACGACAAATTTTGTTAGATTAGTTTTCACTTCAATGTCTCACAGCATGGCGGTCAAGGCACAGGGTCATATCCCCCTCTAGAGAAAGGATTGCACCGAGCCAATCGTTTAGTTGCCAACCAGCTACCTTTAATAAATCCATACCTTTCAATCGCTCCATGAGCATAGTGCGAGCAAGTGGGTTGATAACGGCAGGAATGCGGAGTAACTTCCGATATCGTCGTTTGATATAGTTCAATCAAATCGAGGATTAACCGTTTTGTCATCGTTCATCAGCAACTGCGCCTGCCCCAGTAATCTAGCTACCGAATTTTTCAATTCATGATAATCAGCACCCGCTGCTTCGGGTTGGGCAATAAATACTATATCCCATCCCGGCTTTATCACTTGTAGCCTCATTATCTCCCTTAATAAGCGCTTCAACCGATTGCGTATTACCGCATTGCCCACCTTCTTACTCACCGAAAGACCATACCTGGTCGAATCTAAGCCCGTGGGCAAAGTTCTCACCACTATTAGATCTCCCCTCCATACTTTGCCTCTTTGGTAAACCGAAAAGTAATCTGCCTTCTTGGTTAGAGTCAAGGGTTGTCTCATACAATTAAACCGGGGTCAGCTTCCACCGCCCTTTAAGCCGCCTTCGCTTAAGCACTCTCCGGCCACCTCGAGTAGCCACTCTGGCACGAAAGCCGAGCTTTCTCTTCCTGGAAAGCCTCTTTGGCTGATAAGTTCGTTTAGGCATTTAACTCCTGCGATGTCTTGCTGCAGGCAAACCTACACCGCCTGTCTTCCAGATATGAACCGAGGCATAAGGCAACAAAGCCAAAAAACGAGCCCTCTTTATAGCTCGTGCCAGAGCCCGCTGATGCTTAGCACAAGCCCTAGTTGTGTGCCGTGACCCAATGCTTCCCTGGCTAGTGAGATACTGAGATAAGGTAGCCATATCTTTATAGTCTATGGTTGCCTTTCCAGTGCAGAAAGGACAAATTGCAGGCTTACGGGTGAAGCTTCTTGTCCGCCCTGTTGCTCTAAAATCAGCCAATTCTTTGCTCCTTCGAATTACTCAAAAGGCAGATCCTCAGGCTGGATCTCACCTTCCTCAGGAACGCCCCCTTCAGGAAGGGGAGCTACAGCTCCTGGCTTACCAAGGAAAAGTACTTGATTTGCAGTCACTTCAAGGCTGGTGCGCACCTGTCCATCCTGCCCTTCCCAGTTGCGAGCATGCAGCCTCCCTTCCACATAAACCTGCTTACCTTTGGTTACGAATTGATTACAAGCCTCCGCTTGCTTACCCCAAACGCTAATTCTAAACCAATCTGTTTCTTCCTTGGTCTCACCGCTAGAGGTGGTGTAACGGCGACTAGTAGCCATGCTAAAAGAAGTAACCGGTTTGCCATTT
>JAUWGN010000063.1 GCA_030606385.1 Dehalococcoidia bacterium | reverse complement strand
ACTGAAGATGAACTACAGGAAATAGCAAAAATCGTGAAAGAAAAAAGTATATGGGTCATATCTGATGAGATTTACGCAGGATTTGTTTTCAATGGCAGAAAGCACAAGAGCATATTATCAATTGAAGGTATGAGAAGTAATGCTATATTGGTTGATGGCCCATCTAAGAGGTTTGGTGTTCCTGGCTGGAGAATAGGATATGTTGCTGGCCCAAGGGAAGTTATCAGCGCGTTAACAAAATTACAAGGCCATATCAACTCTGGGGCTTCTAGACCGGAACAGTATGCTATGCGTGTCGCTTACACAAGCGAAAAAGCCAGGAAAGCTACCGACCAAATGAGACAAAGATATGGAAGAAATGGAAATATTTTTGTGAAGGGCTTGAATGAAATTGATGGAATTAGTTGTATTAAACCAGAAGGTGCATTTTACGCTTTTCCTCGCATCAAGAAACTTTTTGGCCATGAATATGAATTTGCTGGCAAGGAATACATGATAGAGACCTCTGTAGACTTTCGGAATTTTTTGTTAAGAAAGGCACGAGTAGCTGGAGTTGAAGGAGCTCCGTTTGGAATGGATGGTCATATTAGATTTTCACTGGCAACCAGAGAGGAAAATATTGCCAAAGCATTAACTAATATCAAAGATGCTGTAAAGGAGTTAAAAAAAAGAGAGCCTAATGACTGAAACCAATGCTTTCCAAATGGTAGTGAGCCGAATTGATGCTATCTGCGACAGGCTGAATGTTAAGGATGCATACCGTTTGCGGCTAGAAAGCTGTGAACGTGAACTCACTGTCAATTTCCCGGTAAGAATGGACGACGGGACAGTAAAAGTCTTTACCGGTTTTAGGGTTCAGCATAATGACACCAGAGGACCAGCCAAGGGCGGGCTCCGTTACCACCCGGATGTTACCCTGGATGAAACCAGAGCACTGGCAGCATTGATGACATTGAAGACGGCTGTTGTCAATATACCCTATGGTGGAGCCAAGGGAGCCGTCGTTTGCAATCCAAAGCTTATGTCCCAGGGTGAACTGGAGAGATTGACCCGGCGCTATGCCAGTGAGATATCAATCCTGATAGGTCCGGAAAAGGATATCCCCGCCCCTGATGTTGGCACAAACCCTCAGGTGATGGCTTGGATCATGGATACCTACAGCATGCTTAAAGGCTATTCAGTCCTAGGTGTGGTCACAGGCAAACCTATCGAGGTAGGTGGTAGTAAGGGTAGGCTTGGTGCTACCGGTCGCGGGTGTATGGTCAGTGCCAAACTGGCAGCTAACCATCTGGGCATAAGCCTCAATAGAGCTACAGCGGTAGTTCAGGGCTTTGGTAATGTGGCTTATAGTGCCGCTAAGCTATTAGCTGGGGAGGGCTGTCGAATTATAGCCATAAGCGATACCAAGGGAGGGACTTACAACCCCAAGGGACTAGACTTGGAAAGTTTACCAAATTACAAGAAGGAAACAGGTTCAGTGGTAGGCTTCATGGATACTGAAACCATAAGTAATACTGAACTCCTGGCACTACCCTGTGACATATTAGTGCCGGCGGCTATTGAAGATCAGATAGTTAAAGCCAATGCGGCGGATATAAAAGCAAGAATAATTGTAGAAGGTGCCAATGCACCAACTACTCCCGAGGCGGATAAGATTCTTAATGATAATGGAGTATTTGTTGTTCCCGATATATTAGCCAACGCAGGTGGGGTAGTAGTATCCTACTTTGAGTGGGTACAGGGCCTGCAAGCCTTCTTCTGGAATGAAGATGAGGTAAACCGTCAACTGCAAACGGTGATGGACAACGCCTTCCACGAAGTGCTAGAAATGAGCCGGCACGAGAAAGTAGATATGCGAAATGCCGCCTATATGCTTGCCATAAAGCGAATAGCAGCTGCCATGGAAGCCAGGGGAATATTCCCATAATACTAGAGTAAAACGAGACGAAAGGCTTGGCCGCTAAACCAATGGCTATGCCGAGCAAAGCGCATATAAGGGGGAAAAGAGGTGATAAGCAAAGTGAAAGAAGTTTCAACGCAAAATGCCCCAAAACCGGCTGGGCATTACTCACAGGCGATAGTTCATAATAATATTGTTTACGTTTCCGGACAGCTACCGATAGACCCAAAGACGGGTGAGAAGCGCCTAGGTTCAATTGAAGAACAAACGGAGCAAGTATTGAAGAACTTATCCGAGATACTTAAAGCCGCAGGGTCTAACATAAATCAAGTTATTAAAACTACTGTTTATGTTTCAGATATTGAATTATGGGGTCGGGTGAATGCCGTCTATTCAAGATTTTTTGGTGAGCATCGTCCGGCACGGGCTGTAGTTCCAACCAGAAATTTGCATTTTGGATTTCAAATAGAGATTGAAGCTATTGCTGGAGTTAGCAAATAATCTTTAAACAAGAAAAAACAATAAGAAGGTCTTGACAGCCGATAATCTTGGATTATAATGAAGCCACAAGTAATGTTCTTACTGGCAAAATAAGTTGAGCGAGCTTCTCCCCTAACTATATATAACCACTTACGAACTGAAGAAAAAGTAAGTAAAAGGGGGTGGTAGCTATGGGATAGTAATGGCAAAGATGCCGTGGGCAGTCCATGGTCGATGATTAGTCCTCGGCATTATCGTTTTTAGATAGTCTGCAAGAAAGGAGGGAGAACACCATGAGGAAAATAGGTTTGTTTGGGTGGATTCTTATAGCTTTCGCCATAGGTATTATCGTCGGCGCTATAGTGGGCGAACCAATGGTAGCCTTAAAGCCTTTCGGTACCCTGTTTGTACGCCTGCTTAAGATGCTTATAGTTCCACTGGTATTTGCTACTCTGGTAGTGGGGGTGGCAAGTATCTCTCCAGCCAAATTGGGTAGACTAGCCTGGAAGGCAATAGCATTATACTATGTTACTGCTGCCATTGCTGTCTGCATTGGTCTTGTGCTGGCTAATGTCACCGGTATCGGAACCGGCATGCCAGTTGGGGAACTAGCTGCGGTAGAACCAAAGGTGCCTCCACCTCTGTCTGAAGTCCTGTTAGGTATAGTACCAACCAACCCGGTTGGAGCTATGGCGCAGGGGCAAATACTACCAATCATCTTCTTTGCCATCCTTTTTGGTATTGCCATAAATTTGGCGGGGAAGGTGTGCGAACCGTTATTCAATATAATAGATGGCATTGCCAATGCCATGTTCAAGTTAGTAAAGATAGTATTATACTATGCGCCTATCGGGGTGTTCGCACTAATAGGCTGGATAGTAGGGACACACGGTGTAGGTATTCTAGCCCCATTTGCCGCCTTAATCGCTGTTTGCTACCTAGGATACATACTTCACGTGGGAGTAACCTACGCGCTGTTCATAAGATTCCTTGGTAAAATAAATCCGTGGGTATGGCTGATGAGGATTAAGGAATCTCCAACGTTTGCCTTTGTTACCTGCAGCAGTTCAGCAACTTTACCGGTAACCATGAGGGTATGCCAGGAAAACACCGGGATGTCCAAGGAGACCGCTGGTTTTATCCTACCAGTAGGGGCTACCATTAACATGGATGGAACAGCATTGTACCAGGGTGTCTGCGCAGTATTCCTGGCGAATGCCTTTGGCATCCAACTGGGTTTTGGTGGCAACATGATAATCCTCGTCACTGCCATATTGGCATCAATTGGTACCGCCGGGGTTCCCGGAGCCGGGCTCATCATGTTAATGGTGGTGCTTGGAGCGGTAGGAATTCCACTAGAGGGAATAGCGCTTATTGCCGGTATTGATAGGATACTTGACATGGGACGAACCGCGGTTAATGTGACTGGTGATACTGTAGTCGCTGGAATCATAGCCCACACTGAAGGAGAAGCATTGCTACCTGGTATAAAGGTAGGCACGGCAACAGCTTAGTGATAACGGGCTAGATTACCATGGGAGGAAGATTTATTACTGGAATAATTATAGAGACAATTGAAAAACACAGTTCTGCCACAGTGATTAAATCTGAGATGGAGGGTAACACTGCTGAACAAGCCCTGCAAGCCTGTTCAGCAGTGCCTTTTAGCTATGAACGTTAATTACATATGCTCCAGATGTCATAGAAGGTTTGCTGTAAATACCCTTGCCTTTAAATGTGAATGTGGTGGTGCCTTTGAATTAGAAAAAGAGCCCCCAAAACTTTCACTCGCTAGATTAAAAAGTAGAGCAAATTCTATCTGGAGATACCGAGAGGTTCTTCCTGTAGTAAAGGATGAAAATATTGTTACCCTTGGTGAAGGGATGACACCCTTAGTAGAAGAAAGAATTTTTGATAAAGAGATTCTATTGAAATTGGACTATTTATTTCCTTCCGGATCCTATAAGGATAGGGGCGCCAGTGTGCTGGTAAGCAAGATAAAGGAATTGGGCATAAAAACAGTTATCGACGACTCTTCGGGTAATGCCGGAGCGGCAATTGCCGCTTACTGTGCCAGGGCTGGAATTACCTGTGAAATTTGTTGTCCTGAAAGTGCGTCAGCAGGTAAATTAGTCCAGATAAGTTTATACGGAGCAAAACTCAACAAAATTCCAGGTTCGCGAGAAGATACAGCCAAGTTTATTCAGGAAAAAGCCAGGGAAGTATTTTATGCTTCTCATAACCGGAACCCCCTTTTTATGGAAGGAACGAAAACGGTTTTCTATGAGATTTGCGAACAACTAAATTGGAAAGTTCCAGACTCCATTATTACGCCTGTTGGTTATGGAAGTATAATTTTGGGAATTGCTCTTGCCGGGAGAGAGTTAAAGGATATGGGTGTAATTAGCAACCTACCCAAATTAATTGCAGTGCAAACGGAGGCTATCCCCCCGATTTATGAAGCTTTTACAAAAGGAGAGACGAAAGTTACTCCCCTGGCTCAGGTTCGGCATACCTACGCTGAGGGAATTGCTTGCCTAAACCCAATCCGTGGTTAGCAAATACTGGAGGTCCTTAGAGAAACTGATGGGGAGGTAATAAAAGTCTCGGAAGAAGAAATTGCTGAAGGGATAAATATTCTGGCACAAAAGGGAATATACGTTGAACCTACCTCCGCTGTAGTAGTCGGCGCTTTAAAGAAATCTCTTAAGGTAGAAGAGGGTAAAACTAACGTTGCAATTTTAACTGGTAGTGGCTTAAAAGCAACCGACAAAATGTTGAAAATTTTTGGAAGCTCTCCGTCACTGAGCAAAAGAGCTTCCTCAAGTCCACAATATTTGAAAGAGAGGGGGACAAAGGAGATGAGGTAGATAAACTATCTCACAGCTTCAGCAGTTCCTCCAGTGGCTCATCATTGGCAACAGGACCAACTACCGCCAAGCGGAGCTGGCTACCAATCAGTAGCTCTTGGGCTAACTGCCTAAGCTCTTCAACGGTGACGGCATCAATAATAGATACTATCTGTTCAACACTAAGAATGCGTTCGGTGAGAATCTCTTGTCCCCCCATCCAGCCAGCAACATTGCGGCTATCCTCCATACGTAGCAGCAGGCGTCCCTTTGATAATTCCTTTGCCTTGGACAGTTCAGATTCAGGGACTAGTTCTTTGAGCTGGGATAGTTCCTCTAAGATAGCCTTGACGACTATTGGCAGGTTTCTGGGTTCCACTCCGGCATAGACAGTAACCGAGCCCGAGTCAAGGCAGTGCTCAACATAGCTATGGATGCTGTAGACAAGCCCTAGCTTATCCCGAATCGTAGTAAATAAGCGGCTGCTCATACCCTCCCCCAGGATGACATTTAGTAGGTCAAGGGTAAAGCGCTTGGGGTGAAGAAGCGGCAGACCGGGCAATGCCAGACATAGGTGAGCTTCCTCGGTGTCCCTTCTCTCAACTTGGAGTCGCGGGTTCGGTTGTTCCTTATAAGCCAAATATCCAGAACGAGGCTGCCGAGTAGTCCAGCTACCCAGAGCCTGGCTAACAGCGGTTACCGCCTCCTGATGCTGGATATTACCAGCAATGGCAATTACTGTATTATCAGGAAGATATTGACCTGCCATGTAGTCAAGCATCATGTCTCTGGTTATGGTAGCCACTGATTCCTTGCTGCCAGCTATATCACGCCCCAGGGGATGATTAGGCCATAGAAGCTCATCAATGAGCATATTAACCTGTAGTGACGGTGAATCTTTACTCATATTAATCTCTTCAATGATAACCTGACGTTCCCGCTCTATATCCACAGGGTCAAACTTGGAATGGAGTAGAATATCTGTCAACACATCCAGGACAAGGGGGAAGTGAGACTGAGCCACCTTACACCAGTAGACAGTTAATTCTTTGTTGGTGCCCCCGTTAAGGATTCCGCCTACTCCTTCTATTGCCTCCGAAATTTCCTTGGCCGTTGGCCTCTTTGGCGTGCCCTTGAAACACAGGTGCTCAATAAAATGTGAAACGCCTGCCTGTGCCACAATCTCGTATCGGGAGCCGACGCCGATAAAGATACAGATAGATACCGAGTGGGTGTGGGGCATAGTAGTGGTAACAATACGCAGCCCGTTATCTAAGGTAGTCTTTTGATACAATAATTCACCTCTTTAGTTAGTATAAATGATATTCTAGCGGTATTCCCGATTCAGGTCAATTTAGGGAACCGCTTGCAGAGGTAGTCGAGGAATAGAGATTGGCGATTGACC
>JAUWGN010000114.1 GCA_030606385.1 Dehalococcoidia bacterium | reverse complement strand
GTATTTAGAGTTTTGTTTTTCTGGGATTGCTTCGTCATCGCTCACTTCGTTCACGATTCCTCGCAATGACAGGAGGGGGTCGTTGCGGGCTCTCTTTTAACTGTCATTGCGAGCCGAAGGCGTGGCAATCTCGGAAGGCCTCCAACGATGGAACAGTGGTTTTAGCTTTTGTGGTGAAAAGTTGTTAGAATTATAAATTTAAGGAGGGAACAAATGGGCGATATTCTTGATGAAGCTACGGCGATTGTCAGATGCAGGGAATGTCCGTGGTATAAAAATTGTGTAACTCCGCTGCAGGTTAGTCCTGAAGATATTGCTCAATTCAGGTTGATGTTGCAGCAGGGGAATCTTCCTGAACAGGCAAAAAGTGAAATGGAGAATATCCTGGAGAATATGGCTTCTATGAGCCAGAACATGATTTTACAAAGTTGTCCTGTGTTTGCTCAACGGCTTAAGGAAAGTCCTGAAATGGCTCGACAGATGAAGGAGATGATGCAGAACTGGGGAAAGGAGGAATGACCGAGCAACTAGGCAAGATAGAGAAGCCGGAGGCAGAGCAGTTTAAAGGGGGTAAGAAGCTTTATCTTGTTCCCTTGATATTTTCTGGTGAGGATACTCCTCCAGAATACAAGGAAAGATGCCATCGCTACTGGCAGCAGGTGGCAGAGCAGTTAGCCAATCTGGAAGAAAAAATTGGCAAGGTGAATCGGGTTTATCACGAGTCAATTTCGCTGTCTGGTGAGGAGGGTATGAAGCTGGCGGAAAAGATAAATCAAAGCTGCTATCAAATTGCTAAAAGCAAGTGTGATAACGAGGCTACCTTCGAGGCATTTGAAGATCGGGAATTGCTTGAGGAGATTATAGATTGGGAGAGGTGCCTTTTGCTTGGCTTTGTAACTGTGAAGGTGGCGAGCAAAGTTTCGGAATTTTACACTGAGACTTCGAAGAAGCGGTATGAATTCATGGTTAGCAGGATAACTGAAACGCTTAAGGATAACGAAGCGGGGCTTTTATTCATCAGCGAAGGACACAGGTTGCAATTTCCCAAGGACATCGAGGTATTCAGCATTTCTCCGCCGGGTCTGGATGAAATTCACCGCTGGCTTCGCGACGAGGCTAGCAAGGAAAAGGAGACCAGGGAAAAGGAGACCAGGGAAGAAGAAACCAGGGAAGAGGAAGGAAAACAGGAGCAACCCAAGGAAGAGGAACCCAGGGAAGAGGAAAGCAAAGGGGAGGAACCCAGGGAAACCGAAGAGAAGAAATGAATGCCAGAACAAGGAGCCCAGTGGTTGCCGGGACATTTTACGCCGGGACATCCCAGAGACTTAAAGAGCAAATCGAGCGATGTTATCAGCATGAGCTTGGTCCTGGATTTGTAGCCCGGGTGAATGATAAAGGCCCCAGAGAGATTGTAGCTCTGGTCGTTCCTCACGCTGGATATACTTACTCGGGTCCGGTAGCAGCCCATGCCTATAAAGAGCTTGCCAATGATGGCATTTTCGATACAGCCGTGATACTTGGTCCTAACCATACTGGCTATGGTGCTGCAGTTTCAGTATGGACAAAAGGAGGCTGGGAGACGCCTTTAGGGGTGGTGAAGATAAATGAGGGATTTGCCGATAACCTGTTGGGTGGAGTAATTGAAGCAGACGAGACAGCTCATTTACATGAGCATAGTATAGAAGTCCAGGTGCCCTGGCTCCAGCATCTCTATGGAGAAGTTAACATTGTACCGATAACCATGCTTGCTCAGGATATTGAGACTGCTAGGGAGGTTGGCAAGGCTGTTTCTAGAGTTGGTGGTAACATCGTAATCATAGCTAGCAGCGATTTTACCCACTACGAGCCTCATCCCATAGCCTCAGAGAAGGATAAGTCCGTGATAGAGGCGATAACTAATCTGGATGAGGAACAGCTCTATAAGCGGTGTGAGGCGCTTAACTCTACCACCTGTGGTTATGGTGCCATAGCGGCAGCGATTGTGGCTGCTAAGGAAATGAAAGCGAAACAGGCGACTTTGCTGAAATATGCTACCAGTGGGGATACCAGTGGGGATTTTTCCAGGGTGGTGGGCTATGGCTCCATCGTCATAAGACGGTAAAGCTCTCTTGTTTATCATGCCCTCATTCCCGTCATTGCTGGTGAAGCAAAGCAATCTCAGGGGGTGAAATCCTAAATTCTAAGCTCTAAACCCTAAACAAATTCTAATATCTAAATTCAAAACTGTTTTGGTCATTGGAATTTTGGTCATTTGATATTGTTTAGTATTTCGGATTTAGTATTTAGAGTTTTGATATTCTTCAGGGTTTAGAGCTTATTATCTCTCCTTTAATATCTTCTTCAACGGTGAGGATGCCAAAGGACTGTGACGCCTTGCCCGGGTTAAAGAAAAGAATGTCGTCAATTACCTCGTTCTGGGAGAAATGGGAGTGCCCGAAGATTATGGCGTCTAATTTCTCGTCGGGAAACATGGTTTTCACCTTACTTTCCATTTCCCGCGGTGCACCCCAGCCATGAGTGATACCAATCCTTTTGCTCCCTACCTCGATTATCTCCTTTTCAGGCAATGAATTCCTTAGTTCATTTGAATCCATATTGCCGTGAACTGCCTTTACTTTGCCCAATTTGTTCAACCCCTCAAGCACATTCAGGGTGATGAAATCCCCGGCGTGGACTATCAAGTCCACCGTAGAAAGGTAGTCAATTATCTTCCTGGGCATGTCATCCAACGAAGTTACATGAGTGTCGGAAAGCACAGCTATTTTCAAAGATACTTCCTTCAAAAACTCTTTATAACCCGTATATTATCACCATAGCCATCTTGTCAACAAAGCAATTGTGTTGCTAATTAACCCTATGGTATATTTCTTTATGCGTGCTAGCTACTGCTTGTAGGCTCCGGGAAGATTATAAGAGGAGGAAAACGGTGAGCAGGAGGATATGGCAGTTTGTGATGGATGATGAACAACATGTAGTGGATTTAGAGTGGAATTCACTTGGTTTAGCGGGGAGGCTCAGCGTAGATAACAAGCTTATTGACCATTGGGGTCCACTGATGAGAACTAAGGAGATTTGGTTCGAGATTGGGGGGAAGAGGGCGATGTTAAGTTTTATTGTGCAGTCCCTGAAGCCTGCTAAGCAGGTGTTGTATATTGATGGTTTTTTTCTGAATGTGGATTCGGGCAGCTTGGAAGACCTGAGTAAGCGAGGCATTGAGTTCTAACTATCGGACTTCCCTGTGGCAGGGGGATTTAGCCTTTAACCCAAAACCCCGGGTGCATCGATTTGGGTGGGGTAAGTAAACCTGTAAGCCGAGTTACAGTTGATTTCAAGTTTACCTTGACTAATCATTCTTTCCTCCCGGATTTTATTTCATCTATTGATTCAGTGTATTGTCAAAATAGTAATTTTGTCAGCAAAGTAACTACTTTGTATAATAATGGCGAGCGACCGGAAGGAAAATAAAATGGCAGATCAGAATGCCAAGGCTGAATATCAGACCGTCTTGTGGCGGGATATACTAAACTGAAAGGGGGGTGAGCTATGTTGGAGGTGGTTAAAATAGCTGAGAGGAGGTGCTAATGAGTGAAAAACTAGCCTGGGATTGGGATTTCGTAGTGTTGCAGCCACTTAGCGATGGCAAACCAATGCATTTAAAGGGTATTTACGCTGCTATCGACAAGCAAGGAAGGGGCGGTGGTATCAAGGAGCAATTATTCAAAGTTGATGGCAGATGGGGAGACCGTTCAGACTATACCCATGTCGTCCGAAGCACCATGAGCAGCTTAAAAGAGCGAGGTATGGTAGAACATTTGGGGACAGGCAGAACAGGCATGTATCGAATAACTGACGCTGGTCGAAAGCGACTAACAGAGGTTGAACAGTAGCGTTAGAGGGTACTTAGGGTGGCTGCCGAGCGTGTCGAGTGTGAGCGGGCTGCCGAGGCTGAGTATCAGGTGGTCCTGTGGCGGGACTTGCTTAACTGAGGGGGGTAAGTAAACCTGTAAGCCGAGTTCTGTGCCCTGAATTCCCCACCCAAATCAAAGATTTCGGTGGTATCAGGGTGGTGACCATTCATCTAGCCTTGATGTTACCATCAAGGTCAAGCGACCTACCCGGGGCATCGGCCGAGCACCTCAATCGCCCTCTGTTTGGTCTTACTCCAGGTGGGGTTTGCCCAGCCAACCAGTCACCTGGCTGCTGGTGAGCTCTTACCTC
>JAUWGN010000117.1 GCA_030606385.1 Dehalococcoidia bacterium | reverse complement strand
AAGGTAGTAAACTCTATGTAGGAAATCTTAGCTATTCCGTAACTAATGAGCAGTTGGAGGAATTGTTTTCCAATCATGGTGAAGTTAAGCAAGTCAATATAATTGAAGGTAGAGGTTTTGCATTTGTTGAAATGTCTGACCAATCGGAAGCCGAAAAAGCAAAAACGGCATTGGATGGTTCCGATTTCGATGGGCGTACCTTGAAAGTTGACGAAGCTCGCCCACCAAGAAGAGATCGAAGATAATTAGATAATTTTCAGAGACAATCTAGATTTAGAGTGGTAGATCTAGTATAACACCAGCCAAGAGGAAAATCTTTGATTTACCCAAATTCACCTTCAGGGGATTTCCTTTATCTGTGAATCTTGAATTGAGTACTAACTGGAATACCTAAACAGAAGAAGAGCAAGGAGAAACGATTTACCCAAAGAAGAATAACTTACTATACTTTGTAAAATTGGCTTAAATCAAGGAGCTTAGTCGCAATTATTTTTTCAACTGCAAAAATTGCCGAGCTTACACAGCCATCAACACCAGAACTTAATTCTTGAGCTGAGTCTCCAGCGATGTAGAGGTTCTTGATTGGAGTTTCTGGCCCGAGCCTTCGCTCATGATACCATTCAATGGTTCTTCCCAAACCGTCAACTATTGGGAAATAGCATGAAGATCTCCATTCAAAGTCCTTATCAAAATTAAAGTTTGGGAAAATTGGCGACATATCTTCTATCATTCTCTCAATGAGATTATTTTTGTCTTTTAGGTCATCTTTTGAAGGCATAGCTGCAAAACTTACGTAGTATCTTCCCTCTGGTGCTTGTTTTAGTTCTCTATCTACTTCGTAGACCAGGTAATAGGAGTCAACGCGTTTTACTTCGGTCTTTGGTATGAGAATCCAAGTTCCAACAGGCTTGTCAAGCAAAGGCCTTGTTGCGCCACCCATAATAAGAAAGAGAGTAGTAGCCTCTTCTTTCGCTTTCTCTAGTTTTCCTTTAAACTCAGTTGGCATTTCATTCTCGGGCATTAGGTTCAGAAGAAAATAAGCTGGTGCTGTGAAGAGGATGTTCTTGGCGTCAAATGTATCCCCATTGTCAAGCACAACACCCTTTGCTTCACCATTTTGGACAACAATTTCCTTAACAGTTTTTCTAAGAAGTACTTTTCCACCCTTTTCCTCAGTAACTCTTACAAAGGCCTCCGCAATTTTCCCAATACCCCCTTCAGCGGCAAACAACGGCGTTTTGTACTTCTTGATTCCCTTCAAGTATGCCTTCATACAAAGTATAAAGTCTCCTGCTGAGTTCCTTTCAACATCCGTAATCGTCTGATAGCCTGCTGCAAAGCCATCGGTGAATAATTCACGCCCATATTCATCGAAGTCAAAGTAATCATATAATGCTCTTAATGGCTTATATGCCCATTTCTGCATGACTTCATCAAATGGAACCTTTTTTACATAGCCCAGAAATTTGTTGATCTTCAGCTTTGACTTGAGCGGGATGAAGGGATATGCTCTTAATTGTTCAATTATTCCAATAGGAGGCGTGTGGAATTTGCCGAAACGATAAAATAAAGGTCTTTTCACTAGTTTAATGTCAACATATCGGTCTGCGTTTGTTTTTCTGATAACGAATTCAATATAGTTATCAGGTGGAAAAACATGATGCCCAAAATCAACGTGGTAGTTATCCACATCAGCCCATTCCCATTCTCCCGGAGTTCTAGTTGCAGCTCTTCCACCTATAAAGGAGTCTTTCTCTATCACTAAAGTATTATGCTTTTCCGACAAAAGAGCCGCGGCGGCCACCCCAGTAAATCCAGCACCAATTACTACTACATCATACATAGCATGCCCCTCCAACTAAATATTGTTGTACTGAAAGTCCGTGATTGTTTTACATTCACTATATCAATGAAAGCAACAAAGATCAATGATAATGCGAGTATTATTACATGGACTGCGAATGTCTAAGGGCCTCCAGCCAGTGAATATAATGATTTTGACAAGGCAGTATTGCCTGAGCTATATAGGTAAGGAATCGGTAAAAATATTGTGCTGCTACAGCTGAGGTAAGAAAAGGAAATGTGGAGCTATTTACTTTGTGCTGCTATTTGTATTGCAGTATGGGTCATTAATGGTAAATGGCTAGTTGAAGGGAAACGGGAACATAATCTCAGCGAGCTTTACGAACACAGCGGGTTGGGTATCTTTTTCACTCTGCTAACGCTTGAATTAACCATTGGCTCAATGTTAGGGACGCAATTTGATGTCCTGTGGTTACAAATTATCGGTTCTATTCTCTACATCCCCTCAGCTTTTTTAGTTGCATCTTCAATCACCACTCTCAGACATAAAGGTAAACCAGAAGGTCCTGACCCCCTTGCTACCACTACTCCAATTGATACTGGTATATTTCGAGTTGTGCGGCATCCTCTATATTTAGGCACAGCACTCTGGTCCATTGCCCTGATGTTGGTTTTCCAATCGATTATTTCTGTAGTTCTGGGGGGAATTGCAATTTTTTGCTTCCGAATGGCATCGAAGAAAGAAGATGAATTTAACCTTAGAAAATTTGGAGATAGTTATGCAGAGTATATGAAGAGAGTTCCCAGGTGGGATGTTTCTGAGGGGTTGAAGAATTTAGGAAACAGATGACGCACAGGAAGCTACTGGATAGGTATCTTCTGGCAAAGGCAACCGTCGGTGCCTATTTAGCTTAGCGTTTTTGTTGATCCAGTTTTCGCTATCTTAGTATTATGTCTCGAGCACTGAACCATGAGGGGACAAATTTCTCCGATACTCCGCATACTGAGCTAATCTGGAAATGACAGCAGCAGCATGGTCGGGTAACAGATAGCATGGGATTCCCTTCTGCACCGCCAGCCTGCTCACCTGAGCATCTATGTATCCACTACCAAACTCTGAAGCGATGATAATTGGCTTACCATACTTAGCCACTAAAACTGCTAACTGCTCAAGAACCTCAGCCAAGCTATCCCCGAATGCCTTAAGCTGCTCACGCAAAACTGGGCTCTCACTAGATATCAATACTATGCCTCTTGGTAACATTGGTGATAAGTTCAGCAACATCAGACCATCGATAGTAGCACAACGGAGCACGACCTCAATAGATTTCATCACATCCTCCCCAAAAACCCCCGCCACCAAATCCACCGGGTTGCCCCGGCTCCACCAGGAAGGCAAGAGGCCATCCAATTCATTTATAGTTTCTTCAGGAAGCTGAGCCACACTAAGACCGGCATTAATACAGGCATCTGCACCAAGGACCCCCCAACCCCCACCAGCAGTGATTATTCCTACCCTTTTCCCCTGAGGCAGTGGTTGATGTAACAACGCAGCGCCAACGTTGAATATCTCATCCATGTCTCGAACCCTTATAATCCCTGCTTGCTTGCAAACAGAGTTAAAAATAGCATCAGAGCCTGCTAAGGCAGCAGTATGCGATTTGGCTGCTCTAGCTCCAGCACTTGTATATCCCGCCTTAAGCATCACGATGGGCTTTGTTTGAGTGACCTTCTTAGCTATTTCAAAAAACTTTCTGCCGTCTTTGAACCCTTCAATGTAGCTCAATATGACTTTAGTTTCAGTATCCTCAGCCAAATACTCAAGATAATCTTCACAATGCAAATCTGCCTCATTGCCATAGCTGATAAGCTTGCTGATGCCGAAACCCCTACTGCTTAATCTTTGGACGATGGAAAAGCCGATATTGCCGCTTTGTGAAACTACAGCAAAGGGCCCTGGCTCGGGGAATAAAGGTGGCATGAGAGCAGACAAACTACAAGCTGTGCTGACAATGCCAAAGCAATTAGGTCCTACTAAAATCATGCCATTTTTGCGGGCTATGCTGACCACTTCCCGCTGCAATTTCTCCCCTTCAGCTCCTACCTCAGCAAAACCAGCGGTGACGATGACCGCGGCCTTGATTCCCTTCTCAGCACATTCTTGCAAAACTTGTGGCACACCGGAGGGAGGAATCACAAGTACAGCAAGATCAGGAGTCTCAGGCAGAGCCTTGACACTGGAATATACCTTCAAGTCCAAGATTTCTTTTTCCTTTGGATTTACCGGGTACACGTTGCCCTTAAAGTGCCCGGTGATAATGTGAGACAAGATAACAGCCCCCCATTTATATGGATTT
>JAUWGN010000084.1 GCA_030606385.1 Dehalococcoidia bacterium | reverse complement strand
GAAAGATGAATTGTGTTGGCATTGATATGGTAGAGATAGGGCGTATTGAAGCGGCTATGAAGAAGTGGGGAAAGAGATTTCTCCGTAGAATTTACACTGAATCTGAGCTTATAATCTGTGGAGGTAGTGCTTCATCCTTGTCCTGTCGATTCGCCGGTAAAGAGGCGGTGATGAAGGCGTTGGGCACCGGCGTTAAAGGAGTTGGCTGGCGGGAAATTGAAATCTTGGCTGATAATCATGGCAAGCCTGTTGTGCGGCTTTACGGTCGAGCCAAGGATAGAGCAGAAGAATTAAACTTGGAGGAATTTTCCATCAGCCTTTCCGATACCAGGCAATTTGCTATCGCCGTAGTTATAGGAGGCTAGTATCTAACCTTTCTAGCTACTTTCTCCCAGAGTAAAGATTTCTGATTTCGCTAACTTCACCCAAAATCACGACCTCTCTATCCTGATAGTCAGCAGTGCTATTCTTTATGTCTTAAGCTGTAGTCATGTCAGTAGTGAATACCAATCCAGCAAAAGCACGTCCCACTACTGTGATAACGGAAATAATCCCCAGCTTTCCTATCACTCACCACCTTCTAAATGTGAGGCTTCCAATAATAGCTAACGTCCCGATAACAATTAGGAAGGTAGCCACTAAATAGCTAAGAAGGTTGGGGAAGACAAAAATCAAGATGCCGAAAAGAAGACAAACAGCGCCCAGGAAAGCTAACGGGCGCATGAAAAACGGCGGCCGCATATTCACCTCCTTTAGCCTCTATTATAGCAGTTAGCTTATTGATTAAAGCGAGTCTCTGCTATAATCATGGCGGTATGTTAGCCAAGGTAACGAGTTGTGCTGTGGTTGGTCTGGAAGGAGCTCTAGTTGAGGTGGAGGCCGATATATCATCTGGATTGCCTTCGTTTACCATTGTAGGCTTGCCTGACAAGGCTGTTCAAGAAGCGAGAGAAAGGGTGAGAGCAGCGATCAAGAATTCAGGATATACTTTTCCCAATCGCCGCATCACTGTGAATCTGGCGCCAGCAGATTTGAAAAAGGAAGGTCCTGCTTATGATTTGCCCATAGCTACAGGTATTCTATTGAGCTCAGGGCAAATAGCCTCTGACCTTTCCCATAGCCTATTTATAGGGGAGTTATCGCTCGATGGCAAATTACGCCACACACATGGCATATTGCCCATGGTAGCTTTGGCCAGAGATAAAGGCTTATCTCATGTTTTTCTGCCTCTTGACGATGTCAAAGAGGCTTCCATAGTGGATGGCCTTCGTTTGTTCCCAGCAGAGTCCCTATCTCAACTCGCTGCGTACCTCAAAGGTGAGGTGCAGATACCTGAGTATCATCGAGATAGCACGTGGAAGGAAGAGGTATGCGAGCATTATGCCTTTACTCTTGGCGATATCAAGGGACAAGAACATGCCAAAAGGGCATTGGAGGTAGCTGCTGCTGGGGGGCACAACATACTGATGGTGGGACCACCGGGAAGCGGTAAGACAATGCTTGCTCGCTCTCTACCCTCCATACTGCCACCACTTACTATGGATGAAGCCATAGACGTGACCAAGATTTACAGCGTTAGCGGGTTATTGCCACAGGATGTTCCCTTGATCGTGGAGCGTCCTTTCCGCTGTCCACATTATACTATCTCCCATGCTGGTTTGGTTGGTGGTGGGCAATGGCCGCGTCCTGGAGAGATAAGCCTCAGTCATCGTGGGGTTCTCTTTCTAGACGAATTCCCCGAATTTGGACATGCCACTCTGGAATCATTGCGACAGCCTATGGAGGATCGAACAATCACGGTCAGCCGAGCTCAAGGCAGCATTACCTTCCCCGCTAACTTTATGCTGGTGGCAGCGATGAATCCTTGTCCTTGTGGCTATTACGGCGACCCATTCAGAGAGTGCAAGTGTTCCTCTGGAGAGATTTCGCGGTATCACAAGAGGATAAGCGGACCGTTAATCGATCGCATTGACATCTTTGTGGATGTTCCTCACATTGATTATGAAAAGCTAACGGATGAGAGACCAGTGGAAGGCTCAGAAAAAGTCAGGGGAAGAGTAGGCTCGGCTCATCAAATTCAACTGGAGCGATTTACAGGGACGAAACTAAAGTGTAACGCTGATATGGCACCGGCCGAGGTAAAGCAATTCTGTGTTGTGGAACCAGCAGGACAGGCGCTACTTCGTGCTGCTATGAAGCAACTTCATCTCACTGCTCGCGCTTTCCACCGTGTCCTCAAGGTTTCCCGCACCATCGCTGACCTCGAGGGTAGTGACGTCATCAAGACCTCGCACATGGCTGAAGCCTTACAATATCGACATAAGGAAATAATCTAGGCGTTATAACATAAGCCAGAGCACCCCACCAGCGATGGCAAGAAGGGTGCCAAGCACTAGAGCCACTCTGCCGCCTATTTGCCAGGCATTCAACCAGGGACGCTCAGGTTCGTGAGCTAGAAATTCCTTTAAGTCCCGTTGAGTGGATTTGGAATTATAATAGGTTTTCACCTCTTTTCTATTCCAGAGCAAAAAGGTAATCCCTAATAGAATGAAGAAGATTCCCATTGCCAGGATAGCCTGGCAGGTGGAAAGCGTCATATTTATTTTAATTCCACAGAGGCGCCTGCAGCCTCTAGTTTTTGCTTTATCGCGTCTGCCTCTTCCTTAGATACACTTTCTTTCACCGTCTGTGGGGCAGCTTCAACCAGGTCTTTAGCTTGCTTCAATCCTAAACTAGTCAATTCACGCACTGCCTTAATGACCTCAATTTTCTTATCTCCAATACTGTTCAACACAACAGTGTACTCTGCCTTTTCTTCTTCGGGGGCTGCTTCTGCAGGTTGAGCTGTAGCAGTCCCCGTTGATACGGCGCCTACAGCTATGGGAGCAGCGCTGATTCCTAGCTCATTTTCCAGTGATTTCACCAAATCAGCTAAATCCACTACCGTCATATCTTTAATAGTAGCGATGATCTCTTCCTTGGTTATTCCTTTCGCTTGTTTCTTCTCCTTCGCAGGCTTTGCCTTCTCTTTTTCTTCCTTTGTTGTTTTCTCCGTTGCCATATTTACCTCCTTCTTTATGTGCCAATTTTTTGGATTCTACTTTGTAATATGAACAATAATCTGTGTAGTGGGGCGTTAAGGACATTGTTTAGATTTAGCAAGGGGGCTTGCATTTGCCCGATTAACTTAGCGATGAGCACTTCTTGGGATGGCAGGTTAGCTAGGCCCATAATCTCACTGGCACCGAGCACTCGCTCCCCCAACATCCCTCCGCTGAGTTTTAATGGTAACTCAGCTGATTTGATATGCCGGGTAAGAGCTTTTACCGGTGCTAATACATCGTCGTAGCCAAATGCCAATGCTATAGGGCCCTCAATAAGGCTGGATATCTCTGTCTTTCCAGCTTTTTCTAGAGCAAAGCGAAGCAAAGTATTCTTGACCACATGGTATTCAACTCCGCTATCTGCCAAACTTCTACGCAAGTCATTCATTTGCTTTGCCGTAGCACCCTGGTAATTGGTCATAACTACCATAGTGCTTCGAGACAAATTCTCGGCTAGTTCGTTAACTATCTGTTCCTTTTTTTCTCTTAACATATTTTCCTCTAAAAAATAAAAACCCGTACCAACGACGGGCAAACTCTAAACTTATGCCTCAGCAGGAGCTTCCTTGCTTCGCTTGGGGTAGCTTTAAACCCAGAAGGTACCCACAGTCATTGGCAATGTCATATTATAGCAAAACTACTTAGCTAAAGCCAGTGTTGCACTGAGGTCTAATTTGATACCTGGTCCCATGCTAGTGCAAAGTGACATGGTTTTAATATATTGTCCTTTTACGCCACTGGGTTTTGCTTTCAAAACGGCTTCCACTATTGCCCCCAAATTTTCAAGCAGCTTATCTCTATCGAAACTAACCTTACCTATGGGCAGGTGAATAATCGCCGTTCTATCAAGACGGAATTCTACCTTGCCCTTTCGGGTTTCGCTTATGGCACGAGCTAAATCCTGTGGTTGCACCACGGTGCCTGCTTTAGGGTTAGGCATTAAGCCCCGCCGTCCTAAAATGCGCCCCAGCTTAGCTACTTTGGGCATCATGTCGGGAGTAGCTATAGATACATCGAAGTCAAGCCAACCATCCTCGATTTTCTTGATAAGTTCATCAGCTCCAGCATAATCAGCACCGGCTTCCGTAGCTACCTTCTCCGCCTCGCCTTGAGCAAATACAAGCACTCGCACCGTCTTGCCTAGACCGTTGGGTAGTAAAGCGACTCCTCTTACCTGCTGGTCAGAGGCACGCGGATTGACCCCCATCCTCATATGAACCTCAACCGTCTCATCAAATTTAGAATAATAGGCTTTTTGGGTTAGCTCAATAGCCTCCTCAGGCGGATATTTCTTCGACCTATCTAGAAGGTTAGCAGCTTGTTGATATTTCTTGCCGTGCTTTGCCATTATTCTACCTCGATGCCCATGCCGTGAGCTGTGCCAGCAACAATCTTCGCCGCCTTCTCGACATCAGTAGTATTGAGATCCTTCATTTTAGTCCGGGCAATTTCATAAACCTGGTCTTTGCTCAGCTTGCCGATTGATTCTTTCCCCGGGTCACCACTTCCTTTCTCCACTCCCAGGGCACGTCGTAACAAATCAGAAACGGGTGGCATTTTGGTAATGAAGGTGAAAGACCTATCCACATACACGGTTATTTCGGCGGGGATGATAAATCCTTCTTGGGAAGAAGTTCGCTCATTATATTCCTTACAGAAAGCCATAATGTTAACGCCGTGCTGTCCTAGAGCAGGTCCTACTGGCGGTGCTGGTGTGGCCTTACCCGCTGGTATCTGCAACTTGATAATTGTCTTTACTTTCTTTGCCATGCTAAAACACTCCAAAAACTGGTAGAACTTTTGTGTAATCCGTCATGCTATATTTTCCCCACTCCTAAAAGATCTAATTCCACCTCTGTTTCTCTGCCAAACAGTGATAGCAATACTGTAACCTTCCCTTTGCTCAGGTTAATTTCGGACACCTTACCAATGAAATCGATAAATGGGCCATCAGTTACACGAACACTCTCCCCTTTCTTGAAAGTTGTTTTAACTTCGGTAGGGGTTTCTTCCATTCGCTGTAAAATACGCTTTGTCTCTTCTGGAGCTAATGGCACTGGCTTAGCACCAGTGCTTACAAAACCAACAACACCGGGCGTATTACGTACTATATCCCAGCTATGCTCATTGAGTTTCATACGAACCATTATATAGCCAGGAAAGGCTTTTCTATCGACAGTCCGACGCTTTCCTCCTTTAATCTCAATCTCCTTGGTTGTCGGTATGATTATTTTAAACACGTCGCCCCCGATATCCATATATTTAATACGCTGCTCCAGATTTCTTTTCGCTTGCTCTTCATGC
>JAUWGN010000076.1 GCA_030606385.1 Dehalococcoidia bacterium | reverse complement strand
TAATGTCAGACTGGTATCGTGTATTTCTACAAACGAAATCCAGGCACCGTTCCAAGTTATGGCCTGTTTCAAATAAAACTCTTTGGACTTCAGCATCCAGAGGCGTGATGAACTCCCTCAGGTCATACCATTGTCCAGGAAACCTAACTGAAATCAAGTATTCTCCATCTTGATAATATATCCTCTGTCCTACTGGGCGGGAGAGGGTCATAAAACCCATAACAATGGAAACAGTGGCGAGTCCTACCCCAATGAGAGGTACAATATGCTCATAAGCTCGGGCCCATTCATCTCTGGTTGTCAAGGCTACACCTGAGCTATGGCTACTTTTGGGGAGCTTGCCCCTCTCCCATAAAATCTCTTCTACGGCGCTGATGGCATAGGCTCTATTCCGCTCCACCAGCTCTATGCCTGTTGACTCCCCAGCTTTTAATTTCCCATAGACTTCTTGGAGCTTCCAAGCCGGTATCTTTCGTAGCTCGCTACGCACCATCCGTTGATAAGGCTCAGGAATAAGACTTTGTGGATAAGGGCTAGCCAAGTTATCCTCCTTCTTTGGTTATCAAGGCTTCCCCTTACGTTTATATGAGACTACGGCAACAGCTACCCCAGCCCCTAAGATGGCTATACCACCAACCACAGCTAGCGGCAACCAAATTACCTCTGATGGTACTTCTTCCTCGGCTATCTGGTCAAGGAGGACTCGTAGCTCCTCTTCGGACATACCCACCAAGGTCTCCGGGGGGGTGACTGGGCGTTCCCAATGTACCTCAGCGTCTTGGATAGCTAAAATTAATGTCTCTTTCCCCCATGCCGGCTTGACTTCCTCTAGCCCCGGCTTTTGCTCAAAGCTAGCTTGGAATCTTTCCCACATCAAGGTAGCTACAACAATGACCGCTATTATAGCCAGAGCTATAATGAGAACAGCTATCGCAATAGGAATACCAGCCACTCCTACTGCGGCTACCTCAACTTCTTCTCCCAGTGGGGTCCCTATGAGCTCAATCCTATAGTCCGTCCATAAAAGAGGTGTTTTATCAACATATACTCTTACTTCTAGGGGGCGACCGCCTCTCGCCCTGTACTCTTCATCTAGCTTTTTGGCAAATAACTCCCCTGCCCAAGCTGATGGGAGGAAGGGGTCTATCTTAAAGGTAGCTATAGTCACCTCCACTTCGCCATCGTATATGTAGGAAAAGGGATAGATGGTCTCTTGAATAAGCTCATATGTAGGTGGCATGCCAACTATGTCTATAACATTATCAACCTCAGGCAAACCAGCCTCGGGATATTCCCTGATTTTTACATATAGGTCATAGTCAGTACCTGGGTTAATGTCGGCTGTTATTGGAATATCAACGCTTCTAGGGCATGGAGTAAAAGTGAGAGATTCAGGAAGGTCTATACTGACTTCATTATGAAGGATTTCATCGAAGGATAGGGGTGCACGGACACCTATGGCACCGTAAAGTGTAACAGTTTGGCTAATGCCTCGATAATCGAAGTTTACATTGACTCGTAGCGTATCACCGTAGGTAAGCTCTACCTTCTCTCCGGCAATGACGCCAACGGCTACTCCAGTATTACGCCTGACTTCTATGCCTACGATATTCATAACTTACCTCTTATACTATATCGTATCCGACTATCTCGAAGTCGCGGAACTCCGCTGCACCCAGAACATCAAGGACGTTAAAGAGAGTAGGAGAAAAAATATCTGGGCCAGGTACTCCCATTATCTTGGCGTACATATCGAAATTGTATCCTGGGTTACCTCCAATATACACGTCACAAGTGAAGTCGTAGGCTTGCCAGTTCATAGATGCATTGAAGTGAACCGGTACATCTTCTTGTTTGGCGCCATCCTCATTAAACCACGCATTCTGGTAGCCGTAGGCAACATGAATTTCTCCGTCTATGTCTGGGCCACGGTAGTCGACACCCATGCTGACCCTGACTATATCACCAATCATCGCCTCAAGCTTCTGTCCAGCTGGAACAGCTACGGCTATGCCTTGAACTAACCTCTCAATACTGTTAATCCTCAGACCATTCATCTTTAACCCTCCTTTACCTTGTTATATATTCCTCAATAGCAAAGCCACGGAACTCCGGCTCTTCAGGAGTTACCTCCGAAAGTACTCCCGTGGAGCAGTCGTAAATATAGTCCTTGTCATCATAGACTGGTCCAAGACCAGTCTTTTGATGTGTGTAATTCCAATCGCTATCCACTACCATAATGGTTAAATCAGTTGTACCATAAGCACCATAGGGGCAGTCCCAAGTTTCGTTGATATCCAACCAACCAGAAGTAATTGTACCATAGCTACCCGACCACCGGACTGAACCCCAGGGGGCATCTTTTATTTTAAGAGTAAAACTCATTTTGCCTCCCTTATAAAAAGGAAAAGAGCCGACCTCAATTGTCAGCCCCTTTCTACTCGGAAGAATAAGGCAAAAGCGATTATTGCTCTTCTGCCAAGAATCTCATTAGCTGCTCGCTCTCGCTTTTCTTATAAGTCCCCTTTCCATCCATTATAGGGGATAACACAGGCATTTGTCTAGAGACCTCATCAAGAATCATATCAGCGGTGATTCCCATTTGCAATAGGGCGTTGAGGTCGTGCTTATATTGTGCTTTCTGCTGTTCAGAGCACCCCTGAAGGTAGGTGCCTACTATGCTTATGCCGGCCTCAGCCAAAATCTTGAGATCATCCAGTCCTGCCTTCTCTATTTCCTTCTTGATTTCTCGGGCCGCCTTGATTACGAGAAAATGCTTTGCTGATCTCTGCATGAAGCTCATGAACTCAGTACCTCCTCCCTAGTGTAGACTCTGCCACATTGGGGGTTTGGACATTTAACCGTTTCAAAGGGGACATCAGGGATGGCAAATTGAGTATGGCAATCTGAACATTCATAGGGCTGTGGCTCTGAGGGGGTTTTGGCACCAGTGACTTTCCTAGTTTCACCCACAGCTGCTTTTATGGCAGCAACACCATCACCAAGATTCTCCCTCACCGCCTGGGCTACTCCCACGATGGCACTATGACGCTCATCAGCTCTTCTTTCCTCACCTCGAAACCTCTCCAAATCGATGTACTTGCTTAAATCCATAACAATTGGTGTGCCATCAGCCCCTGTCAACTGTACGGGGAACTGCGTGGTCTCAGGATTACTAGATGGCCCCGGGACCCCCAGTATGGACCTTAGCAGCGGGCCAACCTCCTTCAAGCTACCTAAAGCAGCAACCGCATCTGTGATCTGCTCAATAAAGGACTTGGGCTGAGTCGTCCCCTGTTGGGGGATCCTGCTCAAAATGTCCTGCTTTTGTAGCTCCAGCTTGTCAGCGAGAACCTCCTTCAGTGTATCTATATTAGAACCTCCTTCCTTATTGAGGTAGGGGGAAAGGGCAGTCAGAATATCTGATACGCTTTCTGAGACCTTTGGGGTAGTACTTGCTCCTGGCGGAGTGCCTGTTGCAAATCTATTCCTTAATGCCCTTATAGCCAGGATATCCTTGGCGTCTTGCAGGCTGTAGTCACCAAGGTTCTCACCGACTCTTACCGGCTCTTCCTCATAGATTATATACTCCCTGCCCTGCTTACTTAGAGCATCCTTTTCTCCTTCAGCCGTCAATGTCTTACCAACTCCGGTAAGCTCAGGCTCAATCTCAGCCGGGATGCCTTTATGAAGTTTGGCACGCCATGCGTTCACCCAGACGCTCCTCAGGTCATTAGCAATGTCAGCCTGACCAAGGGCCAGCCACACCCATGTAATATCGTTAAAGTCAGCGCTCCAGACAATATCAGTGGCTAAGACAATCCTGTCTTCTTTTATGCCTATGCGTCGACCAATAGCCTCAAATTGCTGCCTATTGGTGACGCCTTCATCTATCATCGATGGGTGAATCTCCCCCTTTTCCAATGCCTTTCTACCAGCATCAGTTATCAGCCAGCCTTCTTGACTGTTGCCCTCAATAGTTCCCTTATCCTTTTCCCTGTTTAATTGCTTGAGCGTTCCCTCCTTTGATGCCTTTAGTTCCTTAGCTAAATCAGCCGTAGGAAGTGCTACATCCTTGTTATTCAATGCCTCCAATAGCTCTACTATATTTGCCATGTCTCCTCCTTTGCCTTTGTCTTATATATCTATTAAACCACAAAAAAGACCAAAAAGCAAGACCAAAGTCTTGCACACCCTAATTTTCAGGTAGAAAATAACAAGACGAGACGAGAATTAGATAGTGCTGTCATGTCTGTCTCAAGCGTCTTAAAGCCCCAGCTCAAAGGATGAAACCCGCTAGGCCCCGCAGAGGGGTTTGACTAAAGGGTGTAATGTGGTAAAATGGAACTATGGATTGGTTAGCCTTTATCACCAATATTGCAAATCGTATCCCTATTGAGAGGGTCTTGTTTCCCCCAAGGGATAAGACCAAGGCACTGGAGGAGTTTGTAACCACCATGACTGCCCCTGTGGTTAAAGATAAAGCTCCCCTAGAGCAAAAGATGACCGCTACTACTACCACTGCCCAGGAGCCTGAAATATCTCCCAAAGAAGAAACCATAGCTACTGCCTGTGTGCCTTGCATGCCACCAACCGCTTTAATCTTGACCAACCCAGATGTGAAGGAAATTATGGGGATTTTAGTGGGTGATAAAGTGCTGGATGCAAGAGGTAACTATAGCACGGTCACCAAAGTTTGGGAGCGACCTTATGATGGGGAACTTATTTCAATTACTGTGCCTTATCAAAGCGAGCCAATACAAATTACCCCTGAGCATCCAGTTTTAGCCATAAAAGCAAAGCACTGCTCTAAATTAAACCAAATTTGTTTTCCCGGTAAAGACAACCCCCATTGTCAAAATTGCTTAGGCAAAAAATATTCACCTGAATTCATCCCAGCCAAAGATTTAATTACCTCTGGTGCTAGTAATCATCGGATAAAGCATATTTTGCTTGCCCCCAGATTGAAAAGCATAAAAGATATTCATGAAATTAAGGCTAGTGAGGTGGCGGGAATAGGTTTTGAGGATATTGGTAATGGGTGGATTAAACCAAGAAAAGAGAATGCTCATAACCGTGGGCCGTCTGCTGTAGCTGTAAAGGATAGAATAGTAGTTAATGGTGATTTTATGGCTTTGGCTGGTTTTTACTTATCTGAAGGGTCTGGTGATGAAAGAGGTGGTCATACTAGATTTGATTTTGGTAAGGAAGAGGGAAATTACGCCTTGGAAGTAAAGCAGCTTCTAGTGGATGTATTCGGCGTGGAGGCTACTATTTCACCGAATACAGAAAGCACTCTGCGAGTATTAGCATCATCAAGATTGGTTGCTGCTTTCTTTGTTAATTTGTTTGGCAAAGGTGCTTTGACTAAGCGCATCCCCCAGTGGATGCTAACTTTGCCGCATGCGAAACAGCAAATCTTAGTTGAGAAGTATTGGCGTGGCGACGGTAGCCAATGGATTAACGCCGAAGAAACACAAAATATGCTTTCAGCTAGCACTGTATCAAGAAGCCTCGCTTATAGCTTACGATTAATTTTACATCGTCTGTATATTATTCATAGCATTGGGAAGTATAAAGTTAATAACTCTGTCATAAATGGAAGGCTAATTAAGAGTAACGGCTACAATTATCAAATACAGGTTTGGGGTCCAGCAGCAGCCAAACTAGCTAAAATGATTAACTTTTCTATACCTAAAAACTGGCATTTTCTTCAATCTCACCAAGCTGGTATTGATGAAAATTGGATTTATCTACCCATTAAGAAGATAGAAAGAAACCCTTATAAGGGAATGGTGATGAATTTAACAACTGAGCCTGACAAC
>JAUWGN010000058.1 GCA_030606385.1 Dehalococcoidia bacterium | reverse complement strand
GGCATTGATCGAACTGGGAGTAATTTGCATCGTCAATGAGAACGATGTTGTTGCCCTGGATGAGATTGAAGAGCTCAAATTCGGGGACAATGATAATCTTTCCGCCATGGTCGCCAATCTGGTTGACGCTGACCTTCTCATATTGCTCACAGACATCGGAGGGTTATATACTGACGACCCGAAAGATAACCCCGAGGCTCAACTCATCCGCCGGGTGGACAAGATCGATTCCAAAATCGAGCATCTGGCCAGCAAAACGGCTAACCGCCAGGGAACCGGCGGAATGCTAACCAAGATCGAGGCTGCCAGGCTTGCCACCTCCTCAGGGGTAGGCGTCATCATTGCCGATGGACGACAGCCTCAGGCAGTAATAAAAATTAGTAATGAAGAAGGTGTAGGCACGTTTTTCCCTCCACAAACCAGTAAAATGGAGAGCAGGAAAAGATGGTTGCTTAGCGGGCTGGCTTCCAAGGGTAAAGTAGCAGTGGACAAAGGCGCCGAAACAGCCATCAAAGAGCAGAATAAGAGCCTGCTGCCCGCTGGCATCCGGGAAGTAAAAGGCGATTTCCAGCGTGGCGATATCCTGGATATCCTCGATGAGCAAGGAAACCAACTCGGCTGTGGTGTCTCCAATTACAGCTCTGCCGATTTAGCTATCATTAAAGGTGCCCACTCTGACCAGATATTAACCCTCCTCGGGCATAACTATGGCGATGAAATAATTCATAGAAACAACATGGTGATACTGTGAGTCATTAAATAAAAGGAGAACAAGGGATGGAGCTAGCAACAAAGGAACTGGAGGAAAAAGCAAAGGCGGCTAAGGCAGCTTCAAAGAAGCTTGCCTTCCTTTCTACAGAAATAAAGAATAAGGCTTTGCTTAATATCGCCGAAGCCCTAGTTAGCAAACAAGACGAAATCCTTGCTGCCAATAAGGTTGACTATGAACAAGCCAAGACTTCAGGGATGGGCGAAGCCATGCTTGATAGGCTTATGTTGTCGGCATCTCGCCTCGAGGCGATGTCACAGGATGTGAAAACGGTGGCTGCCCTGCCTGATCCTGTGGGTGAGATATTTGAAATGAGAACCCTGGCAAATGGCCTACAGATAGGCAAAAAGCGAGTCCCCCTCGGAGTGATCGGTGCAATATATGAGAGTCGCCCCAATGTAACTATAGACATATCCAGCTTGTGCCTCAAATCAGGTAACGCCGTCATCCTTCGCGGCGGAAAGGAATCGATAAATTCCAACATGGCACTTGCCGGAGTAGCCCAGCAATCCTGCCTGCAAGCTGGAATGCCCAATGGCGCAATTCAACTCATTGAATCCACAGAACGAGCTGTGGTTAATCACATGCTTAAAATGAAAGGAATAATTGACCTGATAATCCCTCGTGGCGGTGCTGGATTGATAAAGCTCATCTCAGAAAACGCCACTATGGCCGTGGTTACCGGCGGCGTGGGCGTTTGCCACACCTATGTGGATAAGAGCGCTGACCTCGATAAAGCCACAGCTATTGCCTATAATGCCAAGGTGCAACGCCCAACAGTGTGCAATGCCCTGGATTGCCTCCTGGTCCATAATCAGATTGCTAAAGATTACCTGCCTTCAACCGCAAAGGAATGGGGAAAGGCTAATGTAGAAATGCACTGTGATGAACGAGCCATGGCTATTTTAAGTTCCATCCCCTCCCTGAAGTTAGTCCCGGCAACAGAGGAGGACTGGGGAAAAGAGTTCTTATCCCTAACTGCAGCTATTAAAGTCGTCGATTCCTTAGATGAAGCTCTGGAGCATATCGCTAAATATGGCTCAGGACATTCCGAAGCTATTGTAACCGAAGATTACTCATCCGCAATGAGATTTCTCAATGAAGTGGATGCTGCCTGTGTCTATGCCAATGCCAGCACTCGCTTCACCGATGGTAGTCAATTCGGATTGGGCGCCGAAATAGGCATAAGCACTCAAAAATTCCATGCCCGCGGACCGATGGCTCTGAAGGAAGTAACCAGCTATAAGTGGATTATCTTCGGCAGCGGGCAGGTTCGCCCCTAAGATAAAGTCTTTACTGCTTCCCTCTGGCTTTTGAACAGCCTTGTTATTCCCTGCTGGGCTAGCAGGAGCAGTGAATCAATAGCTTCTTTAGAGAAAGGCTTACCTTCGGCAGTTCCCTGGACTTCCACAAACTCGTTTCTATCAGTCATAACCACATTGAAATCAACTTCAGCACGATAATCTTCCTCGTAGCAAAGGTCAAGCAGCGTATCTCCAGCCACAATTCCGACGCTAATGCCGGCTACCATCTTCTTGAGCGGCATAAATGGCAATATACCTTGCTTTCTCAAATTATGGAAAGCTTGATACAGGGCAACATAGCCACCGGTGACCGCAGCGGTTCTGGTGCCGCCGTCTGCTTGCAATACATCGCAGTCCACAATGAAAGTTCGCTCCCCAAGGACAGTCATATTAGTTATCGCCCTCAAACTACGACCAACAAGACGCTGGATTTCCTGGCTTCTTCCCCCTACCCTATCTCTCGGCATGCGGGTAAGCGTTGCGCGGGGCAACATAGCATATTCCGCAGTCACCCAGCCTTGCCCGCTACCCCTCAGGAAATTAGGAACCCTCTCCTCCATACTAACGGAACATAACACCCTCGTCTGCCCCGACTCTATTAACACTGAACCCTCGGCGAAAGATTGATAACCCAAGGTTATCCGCACGGGACGGATTTCATCATTCGCGCGCTTGTCTATCCTTGCCATTTCAGCCACCAAAGTATACCACCGCTCACGCCATCGCCAAAATCGGGAATGAGCCGTTAAGAATGTCTATTTTGCCTTAGCGAAGGGTGAGATTGATTCTTCGTCCTTCCTTAATTCAATGATACGGTCACGGAGCAAAGCAGCCTTCTCAAATTCCAGATTCTTTGCTGCTGCTTTCATCTGAGATTCTAGCTGTTTAATGAGGCGATGCATCTCTTCCATAGAAATAGGGCTAGCTATATAAGGAGCACGAGTTTCCGCTACCGCTTGAACACGTTGGGCAATATCCTTGATCGCCTTCTTTATCCCTTGCGGTGTTATGCCATGTTCCTTGTTGTAAACCTCCTGGACTCCTCGGCGCCGTCGGATTTCCTCTATCGCTTCCCGCATGGACTTAGTAATGGAATCAGCATACATTATCGCATGAGCATTCACATGTCGGGCGGCCCTACCCATGGTCTGGATAAGCGCCCCCTTTGACCTTAAATAACCTTCCTTGTCAGCATCGAGTATGGCTACCAGGCTCACCTCAGGCAAGTCTAATCCCTCACGCAATAAGTTAATACCGACCACAACATCGTAAACGCCTAGTCGAAGGTCACGCAATATCTCTACCCTCTCCAGAGTCTCAATCTCGGAGTGAAGATAATGAGTTTTTATCTCCATCTCCCTGAGATAATCACACAGTTCCTCAGCCATCCTCTTGGTTAAAGTAGTTACCAAGCAGCGTTCGCCCTTATCCACTCTTGTCCTTATCTGATAGATGAGGTCATCGATTTGCCCTTTAACTGGCTTGACCTCCACACTGGGCTCCAACAAGCCTGTAGGACGAACTAATTGCTCTACTACCTGCTGGCTGTGCTCATATTCATATTGCGCTGGCGTAGCGGAGACGTAGACAACCTGGTTAACATGCTTCTGAAATTCCTCAAAATTTAACGGGCGATTATCCAGTGCTGAAGGAAGACGGAAACCGTAATCAACCAGAGTTTGCTTCCGCGATATATCTCCATGATACATTCCCCTTATTTGAGGCAAGGTCATGTGAGACTCATCGATAAACAACAAATAATCATCGGGAAAATAATCAAGTAAAGTCCAGGGTGTACTTCCTGGGGCACGCCGCTGAAGATGTCTGGAATAATTCTCCACACCGGTGCAATAGCCAACCTCTTGAAGCATTTCAATATCGTAGTTGGTTCGAGCTTCCAGCCTTTGAGCCTCAAGCAACTTACCCTGACTCTTTAGCTCCTCGCGCCTTCCCTTCAGTTCTTCTTTAATATCTTCAATTGCCGCCATCAACTTATCATGAGGAGTAACGAAATGCTTAGCAGGGTAAATATCTACCTGGTCATGCTGGGATAGAAGTTCGCCAGTGAGTGGGTCAATTTCCACGATGCGGTCGATTTCATCCCCCCAGAATTCAATCCGCAGTGCTATCTCCTCATAAGCTGGCAGAATTTCCAGAGTATCACCTCTAATACGAAATTTACCTCTCGTTAGCTCAAAATCATTCCTCTCATACTGCATATCAACCAAATGGCGGACAAGCCTGTCTCGGTTATAACTCTCATTCCTTTCTACAGTGAGAGCAAAGCTATGATATTCCTCAGGGGCACCTAAACTATAGATACAGGAAACTGAAGCTACTATGACTACATCTCGACGCTCAAAAAGAGCTCTGGTAGCAGCGTGACGCAACTTATCAATCTCCTCGTTTATATCGGTCTCCTTTTCAATATAAGTATCGGTGCTTGGGATATAAGCCTCGGGCTGATAGTAATCATAGTAACTGACAAAGTATTCCACGGCATTCTCGGGGAAGAATTCTTTGAACTCTGTGGCTAATTGAGCAGCTAAAGTCTTATTGTGGCAAATGACCAGCGCAGGCCTTTGCACCCTCTCAATGGCGTTCGCCATGGTGAAGGTTTTGCCGCTTCCAGTGACTCCAAGCAATGTTTGCTCATGATATCCTTTATTCAGCCCCTCCACCAGCCTATCCACGGCTTGTGGCTGGTCTCCAGTAAGTTGAAAGTCGGAAACCGTTTTGAACGAAGCCATCGAAGTTAATCGCCTTGGTAAAAAGTAACGCCTAATATGCCCGGGCCACCTACGGCCTGACCGGTCGGCGTGAATGACATGTGATAAAATTCCACAGGGTGAAATTGCTCCCTGATTGCTTCTACTAGCTCTTCAGCTTCCTCAGAGTGTTCAGAATACGTTACGGCAACATGCAGGGGCTGTACACTATCGATGTTGTCCTGCACCACCTTAACGAGATTTTTCACAGCTTGCGATTTAGTCCTGAGTAAGGAAACAGGTTCTATCCTGCCCGGCGAGAAGTTAACCATTGGTCTTGACCTGAGTGTCGAACTCGACCATTCGAATAACTTGTCCACCCTTCCTGTTCTCCTCAAATGGCTGAATGTATTGAGAACGAAGAACTGCTTCAAACGCGATTTTACATCGGTGGCTACCTCGATTACCTCACGTATGTCTTTGTCACGGGCAGCGGCTCGAGCTGCTGCCAGGGCGATGAAGCCTTGAGCCATAGCAAATACTTCAGAGTCAAACAATTCCACCTTCAACCCAGGTATGGCTTCCTCCGCCATTCTGGCACCTGTTTTGGCCAACGACATCGTTGAGCTCAACTGTGAGCTGCCGACTACATGGACTACTTTATTCGCCTTCTGACCTGCCTTCTTATATGCCTCACAATAAATCGTCGGAGGCCAAGGAGTAGTATCAATTTGCGCTAACTTCTGAAACCTACGAATTACCTCCGGAGGTAAATCCTCATTAGTGTCCCGATAAACCTTACCTTCAACCGTAATTCGAACAAGGATGACGTGAATGCCATATTTATCCGCTAATTCCTGAGACAGGTGAGCACCACTATCGGTAACTACAACTACTTTGTTCATGATGCTTCGTGTTGGGCACATAATAATTGATGCTCAGCCACCCTGCAAGGAGCTTATCGTCCAGATAGTTCCTGGAGTGCCGTTTTAACTTTTTCCTCCAGGCTTAGCTCCGAGGAATTGGGAATGCTGGAAACAACCTGAGCAGCTTCTCTCAAAGAGTAGCCCAGGCTGGTTAAGGCAGCTATGGCATCGCTATCCTTTGGGGCTAAAGGCAAAGCAGCTTCTTTCCACTCCCGTTCCAGCTTATCTCTGAGTTCAACAACAAGACGGTTTGCCATTTTTTTACCAATGCCAGGTACTTGTTGAATAAGGTCAACATTACCGCTGATAATCGCTGTAGCTAATTGTTCCGCACTTAGTTTAGAGAGCAATGCTAATGCCACTTTAGGGCCAATTCCTGAAATGGAGATAAGATTCTTGAACAGAGCTACCTCCTCAGTGGAGGTGAAGCCGTAAAGGGAGATATTATCCTCTTTTACATAGAGGTGGGTATAAAGGGAAACTTTGTCGCCGAGAGCTCCTAGCTGACTCAAAGTTGAACCGGGAAGATATACCTGAACGCCGACACCACCCACCTTAATGACAGCTGAATCAATGCCACAATATTCCAGCGTTCCTTCCAGAGTAGCTATCATCTCAGTCTTCGTTAGCAAGCCACTTATTGAGGCGACTTTGCTGGATATGACAAATTGCCACAGCTAAGGCATCACTAGCGTCGCTTGGCTGAGGCGCCTCATCAAGTTCCAGAAGCATTCTCACCATTTCCTGTACTTGTTCTTTATCGCTCCCTCCATAGCTTGTTACTTGCTGCTTCACTTGAGCTGGTGAATACCGATATACTGGCAGTCTTTGATTAGCAGCCACCAAAATAGCTATAGCTTGCGCTCTGCCAATAGCCAGTGCCGAACGGATATTACGCCCAACGAAGGGTTCCTCAATAGCTACTTCGTCGGGATGATGTTCGGCAATGATTTGAGATAATCCATAGTATGCGGAACGCAGTC
>JAUWGN010000001.1 GCA_030606385.1 Dehalococcoidia bacterium | reverse complement strand
ACATGCAGTCCTGGCTCTGCCTCAAAGTAGCCTCTTTCTGGATATACCGTGATTTTTTTCATTCTTGCTGTATCTAACACAATGCCCTTTGTCTTTGGCCTCGCTAATCCTACGAGGGACGTGCCAGAGCCGTGTGAGTTTGGTTGAAGGTATAATTGGGATAAGAAACAATTCGAACTGATGATTACTATGCGAACTCCACCTTTGCCTAATGAGCAGCCCACCCAGAGTTTAGAAAAGATGGAAAAGGAGGGGTGAGATGTCACGAGTGCTTGTTTCTATTATATTGGCTTTGACAGTTATAGCGACAGGTTGTGGCACCACACAACCAACATCAGCACCAGCAGCACCAGAGGACGTGCTATCTATATGGCATTCCCCTCCGTCCCCACAAAGCTATCCACCTAATATGTCTGGTGAAGTCCATCTTGGGAAATCTGGCAGTTCAGATAGCGAGTTAGAAACTGACAGCTTGCTTGTACAGAATCGTCAGTGGCTTGATATCGTCGTGGAATCCAGGGATATAAGACTATTTTTTTATCTCGAAGAACCTGGCGCGGTTCATTTTGAAGTAGTCCAGAGATACTCTGAATATAGTTACGATAAGCCTACTTTGGAATCTCTAGTAAACCCCCACTTCAACCCCGTTACCGGTAGAATACTTTATGGGCAACCAGTGCCGAAAGAAACTGAGATGGGTGAAGATACCATATATAGTGTTGCCATAAGATTATTTGCAGAAGGACTGCGAAATAGCACCAGCGTGGATTCGAAATACACTATTCGTTTTATTAACTCCAATGTAACCGAAGAAGCTGATATTTCTTATGAAGTTTATAAACTCAATACAACACCAGATTGGGGATATACTTACTATGACGATATATTGGGTCCCTGGATGATGCAACAGCTTGGTGGAGCATACTCGGAATCAAAGTGGGAGCAGTTGTATGAAGAATGGTATGAGCAATTCGAATAGCGATGACACTGTAGGTGAAACGGACAATCCCCATTCTGCAAGTGCTACAATCACCATTACTTGGCGAACTCCACCTTTGCCTGATGAGTAGGCTAGATAGGTGGATTTTAGATACGTTAAGAAGGAGGTAAAAGACAATGCCAGCAGCATGTGGTATGGCGTGCGAGGTCTGTAGCATCCGGGAAAAGGGAATCTGCCCGGGCTGTGTTGCCGGGACCGATGCCAAGGCTCCGGCAATGGTCGAGTGGCTGAAGAAAATGGGGTTTTCCTGCCCAGTGCTTGAGTGTGCCATAAAGAGCAAGGTGGATTATTGCCTTAGATGTGAAAAGTTTCCCTGTGATGTCCTTTATCAGGCGGAGTTCCCTTACAGCAAGAAGCTCCTCGATATGTTCAAAGCGGTGCTGAAAAAGTAAACAGACTTCGCTTGTCTCTCGCTACCCGGTAGTTCGAAGCCTACCAGGGAGCAAGCGACTACCAGGTGTACTCGTTCATACGATTAGTGAGACATTAACTTCCTTCTTCGTCATTGCGGTGAGCTGAAACCCCGAGCGCAGCGAAGGGGCCAAGGCGTGGCAATCCCAGAAAAACGAAATTCTAAACCCTAAATCCGAAATACTAAACAATATCAAATGACCAAAATCCAAATGACCTAGCTCCGGATTTTGTAGTTGCCTGATTCATCAGGCACAATTGCCCAATAAATTGGGCAACTACATTTTTAAACTTGAGATTGCGGAGACTGTTTCGAGTAAAACGAGGAACCCCGTGCCTCGCAATGACACAACGGACTGCCAGAGCTTGTTCAAACCCAAGATGAGAGGTAACTCCATACTTCGAAGTGTCACCTATCTATCTGAACTAGATCAATGTGCGCAGCTTTGGGGGGATAGGTACCAGGTGACATTGAACAACCCGCTAAAATGTGCAGTGATCTTAGCTCAGGTAGATATTAAATAAGCTTTTACTTACAATTGCTGATTTCACTTCTGGTGTACTAGCCTCATAAGTCCCAAAACGAAATTCATTCTAGGCACCCTTTTCATATAGGCTCTATAATTATCACCGAACTTCTCGATTAGGCGTTGGTCTTCCTCTCTACAACTCATATAAACGACTGCAGTGCCTACCACCCCGAGCACCCCGAATAGCCAGTGCGGATACCATAAAAAGGTGGTTAGGAAAATTGCGTAGATTCCACCTGTGTATTGCGGATGCCTAACGATTGCATATATCCCTGTATCAACGAGACGGGTAGTATTTACAAATGATTTACCTTTGGGAACCCCACCACGTCGTGGGAAAACGACTATGGGAGCCATAACCAGCACCATACCGAATGCCCATACCACCCAACCGATGATGAATAATGCCGGGTATGATTCTACTTCTATAACACCTGTCAGGATGAGAGGATTAAACGGAAAACAGACAATACACAGGATAGTCATAAGCGTGCTCCAGAGGATATTTCTCCATTTCTGAGATAACAGATTACCCATCTCTTTGTCTCCCTCCAATGGTTTCCCAGTTTCTAACCAGCAATACCAGAGCGTAAACTCCCGCGGCAAAGAGGATGCAATCCTCGTAGCAATTAAGCGCACCCGGCATAGGTCGCTCAGGCTGATACTGGCGGATGGCGGCTGGCCCATGGCCGAGCTGCCTCAAGCTGCGCTGCAAGGCGGAAGAGAGTTGCCTCGTCGCCGAAGCGCCCGATGAAGTGGGTGCCCACTGGCAGGCCATCGGCATTCCAGAATAGCGGCAGCGACATGGCGGGCTGCCCGGTCACGTTGCAGATCGGCGTGAAGGGTATGAACTCCGCCGCACGGGTCAGCCCCTGCAAGGAGTTCTCCGGCGGAGAGTCGAAGGTGCCGAGGGGCACAGGTGGCTCGCTGAGGGTCGGGGTGAGCCACACATCGTAATTGTCGAAGGAATGCCCGATGTCACGGGACACCCTCTGGAGCATCGCCACGGCGAGCAGATAGTCCGATGCGCTTTGCTGTCGCCCCATTTCACATAGAGCCCAAGTGAGCGGTTCGAACTGGTCCGGGGTAGCGGCCCGGCCGGTTAGAAAGGCCATGCCGTCTATGGTCCAGGCACACCCCGCCGACCACAAGGTCACGAACATCTGGGCCACCAAGTCACCAGGCACTTCCGGGGCTGCCTCTACTACCTCATGGCCGAGGTCGGTGCACAACTGCGCTGCATCACGCACCGCGCTGACGCAGTCGCTGTGCACCGGGACACCGGTGACCGCTGTGGTGGTAAAAGCAATGCGGAGCCGCCCGGGGTCGGCGCCTACCTCCTGTAGAAAGGGGCGCACCGGGGGTGGTACCCAGTATGGGTCGCCCACGTCGGGCCCCGACGTGGCATCAAGCAGGGCGGCACTGTCCCTCACCGAGCGGGTGAGGGCGTGCTCAACCACCAGTCCACTAAAGATGTCGCCATAATCAGGGCCGAGCGGATTGCGCGCTCGGGTGGGCTTGAGGCCGAAGAGCCCACAACAGGAGGCCGGAATGCGGATTGACCCGCCGCCGTCGTTGCCGTGTGCCATGGGAACCAGGCCAGCGGCCACAGCGGCGGCCGAGCCCCCGCTGGAGCCGCCCGTTGTCCGGCTTACGTCCCAGGGGTTGTGGCTGGAACCAAACAGACGGGGCTCGGTGGTCGGCATGAGGCCGAACTCCGGTGTGTTGGTCTTACCGATGATAATCAGCCCGGCGCGCTTCAGCCGTGTGACCAGTTCACTGTCGTGGTCGGGCACGAAGTCATGCAAAAAGGTCGCCCCCAAGGTCATCCGCACCCCAGCGTAAGAGGCCAACAGGTCCTTGAGCAGGAAGGGCACGCCGGTAAAGGGCCCTTGGGGCAGTTCACCACTGGCCGCCGTGCGCGCCTGTTCATACATTGGCGTGACCACTGCATTAAGGGTGGGATTCAGCCGCTTGATCCGCTCGATGGCGGCGTCCACGAGTTCAACCGGCTTTACCTCCTTTCGCCGCACCAGCTCAGCCTGGGCAGTAGCATCGAGAAAAGCTAAGTCGTCCAATTTCGCCATGGTTGTTCCTCCTTATCTTGATAGGCTGAACACGCTAATTTTACTTCCCATCGGCCCATCTGTCAGCTTTGCAGCCTCTCCAGGACGCTTTGCATCCTGCGGAGCCAGTAACCCGTTAAACGATAACCTTCCCGGGTAACTCTTTTATTATATCCTCCGCCTCCTCCACCATTCTTTCTATAAGTTCCTTCACACTTGGAATATCCTGTATTCTTCCTGCCACTTCTCCTCCGTAAAAAAGTGCCTTCTCATCATTCTGTCCTGCCAGAGCCTTATGTCCTTCCAGTTCCGTGGCAAGAAGAGCCTGGTCCAGGGTTATATCAGGGTGACCCACAAACAAATCGGGAACTTTCTCAACCGTGAGTTTGGCAAGTTGAACAGATGCTTCATTTCTCAGATACCTTAAAGGACCAACAAAGCCTCTCGCTACTATTGTGCTTCGATCATCGGTTTTCAAAAGCCGATTCTTCCATATGTCCCCAAAACAGGTATCGGCCTCTTTTGTACCAATGAATCTGGTACCCATCTGAATCCCTACGGCTCCTAAAGCAAGAGCTGCGGCGAGCGTTGCTCCATCACAAAATCCACCGGCCCCAATCACAGGCACATCCACGGCGTTGACCACTGAAGGAAGAATAGCCATTGTATGAACTGGCTCCCAGGCTACGTGCCCTCCACCCTCATGCCCTGAAGCGATTACCGCATCTACCCCAGCTTTTTCAGCCCTTTTGGCGTGACGAACTGAAGGAACAACGTGAAACCATTTGAGCCCGCTTGACTTTATCACATCGGTCCAGGGCAAAGGGTCGCCCGCTGAAGTGATTATCACTTTGAGTCCTTCCCTTATATCGGGGTCCTCGTCCCGCGCATTGACTGCCGCTCGGACAAACTCCATTGCCGGCGCGCCAAGCTCAGCCGATACCATAACGTTTATTCCAAAGGTTGCTCCCTTTTTTCTTGTGCCTTTACCTACCTCGCGGATGTACTTTGTTACCGTATCGTATGAGCCACCCTTTCCTGCCGTCAGGGGACCTAAATCTATTCCTAAACTACCGAAAATGATGCCACTGGTGCTGATAATCCCGAGTGCCCCAGCATTTGCCACTGCTTCAGCCAGTTTCTGCGTTTGAAATGGTCCCATGCCTGCTTGTATTATGGGATATTCTATCCCCAATAACTCACAGAGCTTCGTCTTTATCATTATTCCTCCCTGGACTCCTCTTCAGGTGGCGGGGCTTCTTCGGGAGCTTCAACCGCTTCTTCTACTACCTCCTCTACACGTCGCGCACTAATCTTCGCCACTACCACTTCCGGGTCATTAAGAACGGTAACCCCCTTCTCCAGCTCAATATCCTTCACCCGCAGCACTTGCTCTGACTCGGTGAGGGAACTGATGTCTAGTTCTACACTCGCAGGAATATTGGCCGGAAGGCACTCAACGCTCAAGGTGTCGAGCTCTTGCAGTAGCGTATTCTCCCTTAACTTCAACGCTGGCGCTTCCCCAACTAAAACAACAGGAACTTCTACCTTCACTTCTTCCGCCTTTCTTACCTGATAAAAATCTACATGCACCAATCCACGTCTTGGCAGCTCTATCTCAACTTCACGAACTATAACGGACCTCGCCTTCTTTTCACCATCGATCTTGAAATTGATTAGCTTCGTCTTCCCTGCCTCAGCTAACACCTGCTGAAGCCTGGCAGTATCACATTGCAATGCCTGTGATTCGATACCATGCCCAAAAAGATGCACCGGGGTAATCCCCTGCCGACGCAAAAACCTCACTTTCTTACCCAGAATCTCCCGCTTAGTAACATCTAACTCTATCTGGTCCATCCAATCGCTCCTTCAAAGTTGATACTTCTATACATTAAAACATACTTCCACCCATCGTAGGTAGTCTTGATGCCGTCACAATGACGGGACTCGCCTATAATACTCAGGGAAAGTCACCCATGAGGCTGCGGAGCTTTCTGGCTTTGTCAGTAGCGAAAAGAGCCGCTCCAACGGCTCCGATAATCTGAGGGCTCAACGACCTCATGTTGGCCGCCTTGGTTCGCGCCCTTGCGGTCCTTCTAAGTCAGTAATGTACTCCTCAATCGACTTACCCCCCCAACTTGTGATTCTTGCACTGATTTGTCCGATGTTAATATGCAAACCTCTATCCTTCTATCCTCCTCTTGTCCAAGACGAAGTTCCTGCTATGTGGGAATGCATAGATTATTTGTCAACCCAAAAATCTCTCGCCAAGCGTCGTCGGGTTTGCCAAAGGCTGTCTTTCTCAGTGAACCCCACAACACCCGCACCTTTGTCAGCATCCTCTATTTCCCACAGTCCACTGACAGCGCCCGTAAGTGCAGCAGACAACGCTTCAAAGCCCTGGGCAGTATACAGGTCACATTCCACTCCCTTATTGATTATGAACTTCAGTTGCCGCAGTCCTTGCTGGTTCTTCGACCGCAGTACCTGCAATAATCGGTCCAACTCAACCTCTAAACGGTCATTTGGCACCACCCTATTCCAGAGAGTCAATTCGACTGCCTTCTTTGCCCGGTGAAGTGCACCCAGCATATTGATCTCTTTGGCCATACGCCTGCCGATTAAGCGGGCAAGACGGGTGGTCCCACCCCAACCAGGGGTAATTCCGACATCTACTTCCGGCATCCCCCAGCGAGCTCGTTCTGTGGCAATGACAAAATCGCATGCCATGGTAATCTCAAGACCGCCCCCTACCGCGTAGCCGTCCACTGCGGCTATGGTTATTTTGTCCAGCTCTTCAAGCTGGTTAGCCATGTTCTGGTAGTATCGAGCACGGCGCATTACACTGTTGGCGTCGCCCCACATCGGCATTTCTGTAATGTCATCGCCAACGCAAAAGTTGTCTCCAGCACCTTTAATCACCAGAATTTTCACGACAGTAGATTCACGCACCATTTCTATGGCAGCAACAAGCTCATCTGAAAGCTTCATGCTCAAGGCATTAAAGACTTCTGGTCGGTTCAGTGTGACAAATGCCACTCGGTGCTTCTCCTCGTATAGCAATTGCTCGAAATTCATGGATTTCTCCTTTCTAGAATGGAATTGAAGGTAACAATTTAGGCGGGATTTCCCATTTCAATTTGCGGTGAGGCCATTCTCATCCGTCATCGCTCCTTCAAAGTTGATACTTCTATACATTAAAACATACTTCCACCCATCGTAGGTAGTCTTGATGCCGTCACAGTGATGGGCCTCCTCTATAATACTCAAGGAAAGTCACCCATGGGATTGCACAATCCGCCATCTTGTTCAGGCTTGGGAAGCTTTATCGTCGCTTGCCGAAGTTTGGTATTAAGAATAGGTGCTCACTGCGCAAGCAACCCTATTGTCTTCGGTTCAGGAAACTCGCTTAGCGCGCAGCCCCGTTTCCTTTATCGCTAAACACAGTCTCACAGCTACAAGGTTCAATACTCCGAGCAACAGGAATCCGGGCCAAAACAAATGGCTAAAGTCTATGACCGCCCCCATGACGACGGGCAGGATAAATGCGCCAAGACGGTTTAGCACGAAAATCAGCCCGAGCGCAGAGCCCGTATGAAGGGGACCGATACCCTCCATTTCCAACACTATGGTTCTTAACAGGGGAATGGCGACTCCTACACCCACAGCGAACAAAATCAGCACAGCAATCAAGGGTCTACCCATAAAAAAGGTTACCAGGGACATACCTACGCTGCTTAGCAGCAAAAAAGGCCACACAAAGGGCTTCCTGACACCGAGCCTATCCGACAGAGATGGCCCCACGACACTAAAGACACCGCTGCTCATCAGGGTGAATCCAAGAAGAAGCCCAGCCCTTGCAGCAGTCATCCCTTTTTCAACTAGCATGGTCGGGAGAAAGCCCTGGAAAGCAAGAGCGCCACCGACCAGGCAGAATTCCATTAAACATACAAACCAGAGGTCCTTAATCCTGACGACCTTCTTCAAGCCCTCCCAGGTTCCCGGTTGACGTGCTGCACCTTCACCCGCTATTTCCTCGACCGGTCGCTCTCTAGCCCCTGCAATCCACATGATGAAAAGCACCGCAGCAATAGCCCCGGTTAACCACATCGTTGGTCTCCAGCCACCAAGGAGCGGGGATAGCACCGAGGCACCCATCATATTCCCAAGAACCAGACCCACGCCAACTGATATGCTAAGTATTCCATTAGCCCGTCCTAGCTCCGTTCTACCGAACCACATGCCAATACCCTTTGTTAGATTAGGCACGATGAAAGCCAGAGATGCACCGAAAAGGAACATAGCCACCGTCAATCCCTGGAAGCCGGGCATAAAGCCGCGCAGAGCACAGAATACGGCTGAAAAAATAAGCGCACCCGCTATTACTCTTTTCACTCCAAAGCGATCGGCCATAGCGCCGCCTACAAGCGAGAATAGCATCATCCCTAGAAACCATGCGCCCCAGATGATTCCTATCTGGGTATGTGTCAAACTTAATTCAGCAGCAATCTCAGGCAACAGAGGAGGCACCACACCTATGTTTAAGCCATTAAGAAAGCAAGCTATCAAGCAAAAATAGACAAGCATATGTCGCCTGTATGCCCATTTCTGCTCTACCATCCTCTGTACCTTAATTTCGTAAGATAGCCCATACTCCTCTTTGAGATTCCTTTATGGTAACGAACGGCTATTTTGTTCAAGCTTGGGAAGCTTTATCGCCGCTTGCTGAAATTTGCTCTTAAGAGTATTTGCCCAGCTTTGCCTCTTCGCTAGCAAGAAGAAGCTCAGCAGAGCTAGCCAAACAATACGGACTTTCGTTCAAGCGGATTTTATCCTTTTCCGTATCCTGAGCCACGAGTCTGTGATAAGGAAACTCTCCTCCATATTCTCAATCATCCTGACAAACTTGTTCATAGGTACTGAGAATGTGAGTACATTTAATGCCTCAACCACACATCCTGGTACTGAGCCGGGCTCGACCAGCTTAGCATGTCCTTCTTCGTTGGTATAGTAGAAAGTAACCGGAAGTTCCGCACCGTCGAAATACTTTTTCCAGAGCCAACTGAATTTCTCTTCGATATGTTTGTTCATATGGAAACTAAGCAGTCACGTTTTCCCTTTTGTCGATGCCAGCCAAACTGCGGGCGAGCCTCTGTTTGAGGTCCATATCCGTCTCGCGCTCAATCATAATTTTCTGTGCCTGAGGCGAGCCTGCTCCATGTAGCGACTCTGTGCGATAACTGGGAGCTATTTGGCCAAAAGTCATGGCGTGGATGAGCGTCAACATACGGATTCGGTGCTCTGTAGGTACATCAGGTACTCCCTTCAGGTATTTATCGATATATTTGCCCATCACAGGGTGCCTGAAGTCTTTTTCGGAGGGCAGCGTTACCAGAATACCGCCGGCTATGTCCTCGGCAAGCCTGCAAAGCTCGTAGGGAAACCTCGTCACATTGTGCTTACATACATTGGCTAAAAGGATGTTGGACTGGTAGTTGCCAGACATAGTCTGCCACCCCTCGTAGGCGCAGGCTAATCCGCAGGCATGTATCGTTTCAGCGAGGTGAATCATCTCCCCGAGCTTCTCTCTGATGTGCGGGGCTCTGCGTGTCCCGTTGTAATCAGCCATTGAGGCCGCCGCCCCAATAAGCACATCACCTATGCCCGGCTTACAACCGCCGTAGCTCTGTCTATGATAAGCGGCGAATCTCTCCACCATCATAATGGCAAATTCGAGCTCCCCGCACATGAAAACCCTATCCCACGGGACAAAGACGTTGTCCAGGATAGTCAGTGTCTCCTGTCCACCGAAGCTGTAGTTGCCGACATCGATGTCACCATCCTCAAGCTTGCGCGTATCACAGGACTGTCTTCCATAGATGAGGTGTACGCCTTCAGCGTCCGTTGGTATAGCACAGCTTAGTGAATAATCCTCATCGCCGTCCCGCATTCTCAGGGTTGGCATAATGAGCATTTCATGTGAATTCACGGTTCCCGTTTGACTTGCTTTTGCCCCCCTTATGATGATTCCATCACTCCTTCGCTCTACCACATGCACAAACATGTCTGGGTCAGTCTGCTTGCTTGGAGCCACCACCCGGTTGCCCTTGGCATCGGTCATGGCACCCTGGACACAGAGGTCATTCTGTTGAACATACTTCAGCCACTCTCTAAACCTGTGGTGATACTTGGTTCCGTGCTCCTGGTCAATTTCGTGGGTGGTACTAAAAACAGCATTGATCCCGTCAAGACCAACGCACCTCTGGAAACAACAGGCTGTCCTTTGTCCCAGCTCCCTCTGTAATCTTACCTTACTGACCATATCACCGGTGCTCGTGAAGAGAGAGTTAAATCTGTTTACCTTCTTTCCTGTAAGCATCGAATCCGTGGTTGCCAGCTCCTTGTTCTTGGGCTCGTGAGCAAGCTTGTAGGTCATTGCCACAGCGTTGATTGATGGTCTGATAATAGGATTATCAACCCAATTCTCCACCTTTTCACCAAGTAGATAGAGGTCCAGTTTCAGCTTACGCAGACTCTCGATATACTCTGCAGGGGTTTTCAATGGCATGATACATCACCTCCCTTCTCGTCTTTTTTTGCTTGACTTCGGCTTTTCCTTAACAACATGGGAACAAATTCGATAAAAAGGCCCCTAGGGCTTCAGGTGTTTTTCAAGCTCTTCAAACTGCGGGATCTGCATGGGCTCAAATAACAGATAACTCTGAACAGGGTAGCGTGAGCCTCCCTTATGGGTTGCCTCAAGTCCTGCTATTAAGTCATCCACCTGAGATGCCGGTAGACTAAACGCCATCTCGTGGTCCTGTGTAAGCCCGAGCACCCTTTCACCCCTGCCAGGATGAATAAAACAGGCCTTTCCTTCTTTCAATGGCCATATCATCTCGTTTGCGCAGGTAAACCCCAGGTTTGTCTCAGAGGTAACAACGCCGCCCTTTCTGTAGATATAGCCTTGAGCAAGTCTCATCATTTGTGCCGGATTGCCATATATGACCACTACATCTGGCTCAAGCTTCGTCCTTGAAAGGGGGGAGATATAGAGCCGTTCAAATCGCCCTGGCTCCATTATGATCATTTTCTCAAGGGTTTTTATAGCAGCTTCTTTTGTCTCAAAATAACCCATGCTCATAAGGAAATCTACTACTGCGGCCGGGGTTTCAGGCTCCCTCCACCCAAAGCCCATGAGTGCCGGGATACAATTTATGTCATCTTTTGTCACCCCCATAGACCATCCCCACCTCCTGGCAATATTTGTTGCCTGACACAGGGCAATCTTTATCCCCATACTTGAAGGTGTCCCTGTCTTTTCCGGGAATGCATCTCCCTTTTTCAGGAAGTTCACACCCAAAGGGAATGTATCCAGCCTTACATACCTATTCAATTGCTCTTCTTTCGCCTTCCATACATCTTGAGTCATAGCTACCTCCTTATTATTTCTCGGCTGTTTAATCTTGCTCTAGCTTTGGATTCAGATTTGTCTTGACTACCCCGGAAATTCTTCACCTCCAAATTTCTGTAGTTGCCTGATTCATCAGGCGCATTTGCCCAATAAATTGGGCAACTACGTTTTTAAACACCCTCATTTCTCGGCTTTTTGGCGCTCCATCTCTTCCAGTATTAGCTCTGTAGCCAGCCTGGCAGCGGTACCAGCAACCTTTGAGCAATGAGCAAACATCTCAGCCTCAATGGCTTTTTCCAGCTCTGATGGATCATATAGATTAAAAGTCCTGCCCATGAGGCGCTTCTGGATGTCATAGCATCGGCATGACCCATATTGTTCAACAAATCTATCATGAAGCTTCTTGACCATCATATATGACCTCATGGGTTTTAACATGTCGGAAAAGTCCTTCTTTTCCCTGCCAAAGAGGTAACTGATTGCCATTGCGCCGCCAACCAGGGCGCCGCACGAACCGTCCCCTGTTAAGCCCAATCCGTCTGCCAGCCCACTTGCACTTCGGAACACATCATCGTTTTCAATATCCAAGGCATCGAAGATGCCAGCAAGGGTCGTCTGGGCACACCCGGTACACTTCATCTCGTATTTGCGGGCAGACTCAAACGCTCTTTCTAATACAGCATCCCGCGAGTTTTTCATAACTACCTCCTTATATCCCTCTTTCCTTCAAACCATCCTCAATTGATAAACACCCTTATAGAATAAATATTCACTATTTGCCCAGCTTTGCTTCCAGCTCCTTTTGCCGCAAAGCCATGGTCACATCGCCGCGAGTCCTCTCGATGACACCACGAATCGCATCCGTGGTCCGCCTCAAACCATGCGTGATGATTTCAGTGAAATCCATAGTCATCAATGTGCCATAAATATCGTCCATGGCACCGAGCAACTCCTCACAGCGAGAGAAATCCCCTCTCCTCATGCTATCCAGTAAGTAGCGCCTTAATTCACCCACCGCTTCACCAAGCCCATTGAGATATGCGGCATAATCAACGCCTATTGCCTCAGCTTTGGGGAGTTCTTTCCCAACGATCAAAGCGAAGGTGATGCTCCCTTCGGCGAATTCCTTCTGGGCATCATGAACGAATCCCGAATGAAGCAAACCGGGATGGTCATTGAGGCTACCATTTATCTCCTGAACCAATTTGTAAGTTGAGTCAAGAATTTGCCTTGCCTTATCCTGCTCCTGACGATGAACAGCCCTTATAGCATTGGCGCTATTGCGAATTATCTGGCGGCAGAGGCGCAAAGCCTTCTCCCTGGCTTCATCCTCAGCGGTGAAATAGGCGTGGATTTCTTCAGCGATAGCTCCTAGCTCCTCCCCTAACCCTGGCATTTTCTCCTTGCCTTCCTTATCTCGCTAACCAACCCTTTGGTGGCTTTTTTGACATCTGGCGTGCTTAACACAGCACTAATCACAGCAACACAATCAGCACCAGCAGCAATTACCTCACCAACATTGCTTTTATCAATGCCGCCGATAGCCACCACTGGTGAGGATACTGCCTCCCCCACCTGCTTGAGAATATCCAGGCCGACGACAATAGCCCCTTCCTTGCTCTCCGTAGGGAACATCGAGCCCACAGAAATGTAATCCGCCCCTTCATCCCCCACCTCGATTGCCCGTGATACCGTGGTAACCGAGCTACCAATTATTTTAGCCGCCGGCAATTCTCTCCTGGCAACATGAACCGGCAGATCTCCGTAGCCAATATGGAGACCATCAGCATCGACTGCCAGTGCTAAATCCAAATAATCATTGATGATGAATAAAATCCCCGCCTTCAGGCATAGCTCCTTAAGCCTCTCAGCAACGGGCAATAGTTCCACCATACTCCTTTGCTTGTCACGGAGCTGGATAACCTTGGCCCCTCCCTGAATAACCTCTCGAGCTACCTCCAATTCGTCCCTGCCACCCAGAACTTGCCTATCGACGATAACATAAAGCCCAGTCAACTCCTTCAGCTTATCCTGCCGCGTTAGTCTGGAAACCATCTCTTTTTCCACCGAATAGAGGCAGAACCTCACTTTCTCAAACTTGGCAGCATCGAGCTTGGAGCTCAGTTCATCCAGTTTAGCCAATTCCTCCAATACGCGCAGAGATTCCTCCACCCTGTTAGCATTTGCTCCGACCAGGCTGGCTAAATCAGGGTAGGACTGCTTGTTGAGATTGCTTCGCCTTCGGCTCGCAATGACAGAGGGGGGCCTGGCAATGACATTTTCTCTGCCAACATCGTGTTCCGAGTCCCGTTCCTCAAGAAGAATTATGCCCAGAGACTCACCGACTTCGGCAAGACTGTGACGAGTGCTTCTTAACTGCTGGCTTAGTGTAGCGTCATTAAGAACAAAACGGGCAACATCTTCCAGAACACGCAGCCCTTCAACGGAACGGTTGAGGTTGACATCAACTATACGAAGCGGTTGGTGAGGCATTTTGTAAATCCTTCAGAGGCCCGGGCATCACACCCTCTCTAGCTGCCTGTATTTCCTCTTTAAGCTGGGAAGGCATCTCTTCACCCATTTCCTTAAATTTCTTCTCCGCCCAACGCCCGATGTTGCGTGGGTCTTTGTAATAATCATCGCTGAGATGCGCTGATGGTTCGCCACTCTCCTCCCATACAGTTTGTAATGACTTATGGTAGGCGAAGCTTGATACAGTACGGGATAAATTAGTGCTTCCGCAAAAGCGACAGGTGGCCGAAACAGGCTCCGAGATACTCCTCAGCAGAATACTCGTCTTTTCACGACAATCATGGCAGATAAACTCATAGATTGGCACTCTGCCTCCTTGCTAATCCCCTTCCGCCTCTGATGACTCGGATAGGCCCATCACCTCTTTCCTCTTTTGTTCAATCTGCTCAACAGGCCATTCCCCGCTCTCCATTCTTTCAGTCATCTCCTCATAATCTGGAGGAGGCTTCTCGCCTCCGGTCATTCTCTTATTCCACTCAGCTAAAGCTCTGGGGTCATTACGCATCATCCCCTCAGTCAAGTTTCTGTCGGAAAGTATATCGTCATAAACATCCTTGTAGGTTTTATGCATGGCGAAAGTGGAGAATGTCCGTTTGAGCTCACCCCCGCAGTGAGGGCAGGCAGGAGCATCAGGCGAAAAATTGTGCCGAAATAAGCTAACCTTGCGGTGGCAGGAATTACAACGGTATTCGTAAACTGGCATAGCTAATCAATAAAGATTTTATCACATTGCCCCCAAAAGCCAAATCACTATTGCAATATAAAGCCTTGTGGTATACAATATTTCTGTTGGAGTTGGTTTTAGGTCATTGCATACCGGGTTAAACTCCGCTAGGTTTATTCAAGGTGCTGAGTGACCTTAGCTCTAGCCAACAATTTAATATAGAGGAGGTCATCCAGTGGGTTATGTAGAGAAAACGCTCGAGTGCGCTGATTGCGGCGCGACTTTCACTTTCACCGCTGAGGAACAAGAGTTCTTTGCCACTAAAGGCTATGCTCATGAACCCAAGCGTTGCCCAGCGTGCCGCAAAGCAAGAAAAGCCCAGCGTTACGGAGACGACTTCGGCTTCAGACGCCAGATGTTCCCTGCGGTGTGTGCCCAGTGTGGTAAAGACACAGAAGTGCCGTTCCAGCCCCGTGAAGGTAGACCGGTATATTGCAGCGAGTGCTACAACGAGCTTAAAGCAAATAAGCAACTTGACTAGCAAGCAGTGGGCAGAGGGTAAGCCCGATTCCTAGTAATCATCGCTGAGAAGATGGACATTGCCAACTCTTATGCTTTTTAATCCCTGTGTTTTTGCTTCCGCCAGGCATTCCTCAGCGTGATGCCTAGAAGTGGTAGGCAAATCCCTCATCATAAAGTGGGGATAAAAGGCAAGAAGCGAGTAGGGGATATCAGGATTAAGGGAGGAAATGAACCGGGAAAGCCGGGAAATTTCCTCCCGGTCTATGTATCCCGGGACGAGCAAAGTGCTTGCTATCAAGAATGGCGGCGAAGGTCTCTTCCGAGCATATTCTGCCAGGAGCTGAAAGTTTTCCAGGGTTCTTTTGTTGCTTACACCACAAAGAGCAATATGTAATCCTTCATCCCAGGCTTTGAGATCAACCTTAATACAGCCACCGGAATTTAAAGCAATTTCGGCAGTCTGTTTCAATAGAGCGGGACGCATTGAGCCATTGGTCTCCCAGCAGACGCGAAGGATTCTGCCTTTGTTCTTCTCCAGAGCCAGCCGGGCAACACGGATTGAATGGGGCAACTGCGGCGTGGGGTCACCACCAAAGTAACAAATGCATGAAGTGTGCGCATCAACAGCATCAGCAAGCATTGAAGCAGTAATATTGGACTCCCGTAACGCTAAGTCACGATAGTGCCAGTTCTGGCAAAATAAGCAATCGAAGGAGCAGGCATGATAAAACACGGCAAGGTTTTTGTAGCCATATTCAGGTCCGCTGCGATAAGCAAAACGAGGATAGCCAGCTCCGGTGCCACCGGGGCAAACCCAGTCTGCTACACAGTTGGTCGGCAAGGAATCATGATACCAACTAACATTAGCTCTATTTGCCGTAGCACCCTTGAGCCTGTTCCCTTCATTATAGCGGAGCCCACAATAGCTCCTGCCGTTTGGGGGTAGTCGGCATTCGTTTACGCAAATATGGCATTGAGGACCAGTTTCGCTTCTAGGAGGATGAATGGGGAGGTTGAATTGGCTTCGCGACTCGCGGTGAGCTTCCTCTATGTCAGGCACTACTGCAGTGAAGTCCTCCCGAATACAATCCACACATATTCCCAATATTCGGGAAATAAGGGGGGATTCTTTGCCACAATTTCTGCATCTAGATAACAACGGCTATCTTCGTCCCAGTCCTATGGCAAGTAACACAAAATACATCTCTCCCGCCTCCGCCAAATATTATTAACTTAAATAAAAATCGAGTCAAATAAGCCAGTACCCTCAACCCAGAACTGAGCCGACAAAGCTTCTTTGTCCTCTCAGAAACTCAGCGATTGACATTTCCTTCCTTCCCTCCAGTTGCACTCTACCAAGGCCCAAGACGCCGTGCCCGGTGATCACACCTGCTTCAGGTGACGAAGGCAAAGCCACCACCTCCCCCACCTTTCCTGGAGTTATATCCTCCAAAGGAACAGCGCTGTGAATTCTAATCCTTCTGTCACCCCACCAGCCATAGCAAACTGGCCATGGATTATAAGCCCTTACCCTTCGCCAGATTTCCACAGCGGGAAGATGCCAGTCTATTTTCCCATCCCCGCTGGTTATCAGCTTGCTGAAAGTAGCTCCGTTTTCCTCCTGAGGTTGTGGCTTAATCTTGCCGTCAAGCCATTCAGGCAAAATATCCACCAGAAGAGCAGTTCCCAGTTGAGCTAGTTTATCAGTGAGTGAGCCAGTGGTGTCTTCAGACAAGATAGGCATTTCCCTCTGCGCCAAAATAGGGCCGCTATCCAGTCCGGCATCCAATAACATGATGGTGACACCGGTAGTTTCATCCCCATCAAGAATAGCATTAACCACAGGGGAGGGTCCGCGATGACGGGGCAACAATGAAGGGTGCACATTAAGACAACCAAACCGGGGCAGGGATAACACCTCGGGAGGGAGAATCAGACCAAAAGCAGCAACCACGATGAAATCGGGACAGAAGCGACTCAATTCCCGTAGTGCCTGGGGAGACTTGAACGTCTTTGGTTGCATAACAGGGATATGGTAATTCAAAGCCAGAGCTTTTACCGACGAACGAATGAGGTCCCGCCTTCTCCCCGCCGGCTTATCAGGTTGAGTGCATACTGCCACTACCTGGTAAGAACTATTAAGCAAACGTTCCAACACAGGCACGGCAAATTGCGGAGTGCCCATAAAAATAACTTTCATAACTAGCCCAACAGTATTTTCAAATATTTTTTTTGTTATGTCAAAACCCCCCTAGATGACCAAAAACCGTTTTTGTAATAATTTCATTTTGGTATTCTCCAATTACTCTATGTGGCTATCGGTGATTTTGTTTCTATGAGTGAACCATTTTCGGCAAAAGAGGCTTGGGCTAGAGCTTTAGGACAGCTTCAACTCCAAGTCAACAGGATAAACTATGATACCTGGCTTAGAGATAGTCAAGGTATCAGTTGTGAAAACGACGTCTTCGTAGTTAGCGTTCCCAATACTTTCATCGCTGAGTATCTTACAAAACGCTTTCACTCATTGATAAAGAAGACCATTGCCATTATCTTAGGAAAAGACTTAGAGGTCCAATTCGTGGTACAGCAGCCAACACTAGCCAGGGAGAAGTCATTGCAGCACGACGGTGGAGTAAGCACCAGGATGAAAACCTACCGATTTAACCCGAAATACACTTTCGCCAGATTTGTGGTGGGTGATTGTAATCGCCTTGCCTATGCTGCAGCCACAGAGGTAAGCCAGCAACCATCACTGGTCTATAATCCACTCATCATTCATGGAGACACTGGGCGCGGCAAGACTCACTTGTTACATGCTATCGGGCACATGGCGATAGAAAGTGGACTGAACGTGGTTTACTCCTCCGCTGACCAATTCATCACTGAATTTGTGCTCGCAGTCAAGCAGAACGATGTAGACCATTTCCGAAGCAAATTCGCCCCGGTAAATATGTTCCTTTTCGATGATTTCCAACTACTAGATAATAAAAAGCAGACTCAACAGCTTTTCTTTCATACCTTCAATGAGCTTTATCATAATAACTGTCAAATTGTGATCGCTGCTGACTGCGCCCCCAAAGAGATGTCTTTAGTCAGCAACAGGCTAAGATCACGCCTGCAATGTGGTCTTGTTACTCAAATTCAACCACTCGATTTTGGGACACGGTTAGCTATACTTCAAGCCAAGTCAACGGAGAAGAGACTCCCTATCATCGAAGAGACACTGCAATTTATCGCACAGAAGATACAGGATAACGTCTACCAGCTTGAAGGTGCCCTCACATACCTCGATGCCTATACCAAGTTAACCGGGCTTAGCTTAACTCCACAAATAGTCACCAAATTATTAACAACTAATAAAAACAACGATGACTGTAAATTAATAGTCCAAACGGTAGCTGAATATTTTGACTGTTCCTTAGAGCAATTGCTAGGCAGAAAGAGGGACAGGGAGACTTCCCTAGCACGCCAAATCGCAGCGTATCTCCTGCGAGAGAAAGGAAATTACTCTTTCACCGAGATCAGCAATATATTGGGCAATAGGAATCATGCCACAATACTCCATGGATATAAGAAAATAGCTAACGATTTAGGGGTTAATTCCAAGCTGAAAAGGCAAATCAGTCAAATTAAACGACAAATTGACAATTCGTATTAATATACTGTGAATAAAATGTTACAAGCTTAAGAAGCATTTATCCCTTGCTCAAAGCTTTTTTCTAATCCCTATATACATTCTTATTAGTATTATTATTATTTAAATACTATAGGTAAATATATAATTATCATAATCAAGGATAACCGGACAGTGAAGTTATGAGAGTGGGGGTTTTGGGAGGCACCTTTGACCCTGTTCATATAGGGCATCTCATTATTGCTGAAGCAGTCCAAGTCCAGTTACGGTTGGAAAAAGTTCTTTTTGTACCTGCGGGTCAGCCGTGGCTTAAGCTGCAGCATCCGATTACCCCGGCAGGTTATCGCGTGGAGATGCTGCGTCTGGCTATTCTCTCTAACCTTTACTTTGAACTAAGCGATGTGGAGGTGGAGCGCTCTGGCCCATCGTATACTATAGATACTATGGTTGAGCTCAGGAATCGGTTAGGTGCTCAGGCGGATTTGTTTTTTATCCTGGGATGTGATGCTCTAGCTCAGTTTGCTGAGTGGAAGGAGCCGAGCAAGCTAATCCAACTATGCAAGTTAGCCGTTGTGCCCAGAGCAAATTTAGCTTTCTCAGCTTTAGAGGATTTAGAGCGTCATATTCCGGGGATAACTGATAGGGTCAGCTATGTCGCTACCCCGATAATTGATATTAGTTCTTCACAGATTCGGGAGCGTGTGGCTCGAGGATTATCAATCCGGTATCTTGTGTCGGACAAAGTAGAAGAATATATCACGAAGCAGAAGCTCTACATCAGGGGTAGTGATAATAAGGACATTTAATTATTGATAATAGACAATGATTGCTTACATACCTATTGGCTTAGGAATTCACCTATGTTTGGTAGAGAGATTTTCTTGACAAATGACAATAAATAAATTAAGCTTTGCATTATGTCGGTGCTCGTTGCTTTACCAATGTACCCGACTGAGGAGGTCTGTGAGCAATTAGCTAAGATGAAGGGGCGTCATAGGTACGCTCGTCAACAAGTGGATGATTTGATAAAAAGGAAGTTACCGACGGCTCAAAAATTTGGCAATCGCTACATGCTTACAGATGCTGAGATTAAATGGCTTGCTACTCAAATACGTGTTAACAAGAGGCGAAAACTTATTGACAAATGACAATAAATAAAATATTATAATATCTATGAAAGGAGGTAGAAGACAAGGGTTAAACATGTTAAGTTACTTCCGCATTAACCCCCGTTTCTTATATAGAACCTTTGTGCTATAATTTAAGGTAGGAGGATAAAAGGAGGTAAAAGCAAAGAGTTCTACTTATAAAATAGCCTGGGTAATCAAAAAGGAGGCGATAAATGATATCTTCACATTTGGGAAGAGGCAAGGTAGAAGACTCTTCTGAAGATGAGCTTCGTTTATCAGACGCTGTGTTAGCTGCGTTTTGTTTCCAGAGTGGAAGGGGTGAAGGGAAGAAACAGCGAACCAGATTGAGGGTTAATGCAGTGTATCGTGCATTTGCTGAGTTGCGCAAAAAGTATCCTGATTGGTTACAGGATATGAGTTTTACCTATGGCCCGGCAGATACTGTTCCAATTTCTGGCGCTCTGGAGGATATTCTTTTTGACCTTGGAGCTAGCGGGATTATGTCAGTAGAGAATCCTAGGTACGCGTATCTGAAGATACCAGCATTCAAATTGATACTCATTAGAAAAGCCATAACTGAGCGGCGAAATGAAGCCGAGCAAGGCGAACTGAGACGCCTTGCTGATGAATTCGACCAGCTATATAGCAAGGCCTCAAGGAAAGGATAATGCCTGGGGCCACACGCGATTTTGAGAACCGCATTGAGGCTTTTCTTCAAGAACTTTTGGATGGGTATACACCACTTAAAATTCGCGGCGATAAGATAATTCGTGATGCCATTTTAGGACACAATGTTTTCTACCCACACGAAATTAACCTCATAGATAGCCCTCTCATGCAGCGCTTGAGGCGAGTTCACCAGACAGCACTGGCATACCTAACGTATCCGGCTGCAACTCACACCAGATTTGAGCATTCATTAGGAGTCGTTATTTTTGCTCAGAAGATAATTGACGCGCTCAAAAGCAGTTCACGTGGAGGACTTATAAGTGATGTGAAGACTGCTGAGATTCGCCTCGCTGCTTTGCTTCACGACTGTGGTCACGGTCTGTTCAGTCACGCTTCGGAAATCGTCTATGACGAATGGGACCCGACTGGAGAAATAAGGACGTTAAAGCGCGCCGACCCAAAATTGTTTGGAGAAGCTGAGGGCCACGAGATTCTTTCTTATTACATAGTGAGAAGTGCACGATTCCGCGAGCTATGGGAAGACATAATCAGTAAGTATAATATGGCACCAGCAAAACAGTTTCGTATCTTGACTAAAGTAAACTTGAAACGGGTGGCCAATATGATTATTGGAGTAAAGGCCTCTTCAGATTATCCGCTATGGCTAAGTAAAATAATAAACGGGCCATTTGATGCTGATAAGCTTGACTATATGGGACGAGATGGCTATTTTAGCGGATTAGTTACACCAGTTGATACAGATAGGCTTTTCGTATCACTGTCTATATTTGACCCTCGAGGAGACGAGCCATTCATTTGTGTTGATATTGGTGGCGCCACCGTTTTAGAGCAAATCCTATTTAACAAGATGCTTTTGTTTTCATCCGTGTATAACCACCATAAAGTGAGAGGGTCATTTCGCATGATAGCTTCCTTACTTCAGGAGATACGCAGCAAACAATGGACTGTAAGTGGCACTCGTCTGAAATTTGCTGTAGACTTCCTTCGCTTGGATGAATACGACCTGTTAAATTCCAAGCAGGTTAATAGAGAGCTAAGAGTGAAAGTTAGGAAACTTCGGGAGCGAATTTTGGTAAAGCGTGCTCTTGTCATATCACCGCAAGCGCTTAAGGAGAAGGATCTTGTCTCTCAACGCAAGTTTTTTGAGTTGGAACAGCAACAAAGTAAAAAGAATGCCATGGAGCTAGAACTAGCTCAGAAAGCAGGCTGTGATACCGTCTTCGTTGACTTTCCTCCAAGGCCCCGTGTCGAAAAAATTGGAAAACAGAGCATGGTCAGGTTGAGTGAGGATACAGCCGTGCCGCTATCTAAGCTATACCCAGCATCTGGTTGGATAGAGGGATACTCCCAATACAGGCGTCGTAGCTATGTGCTTGTTCCCTCAGGTTATGAGGACGCTGTTGCAGACCTTGCCCTCAAATTGTTTGCTGAAAGAGACATAAAACTGGATAAGAAGCTTTGTCTGGAGCTTGCCAAGCGTCCTAGACGTCTAGGTTCCTGACACTTTGAGCGTGAGCCTGAATAAAGCTCTTGCGTGGAGCTACCTCGGGTCCCATCAGCATGGTGAATATCTGGTCTGCCGCTATAGCGTCCTCTACAGTTACCTTGAGCAACGTTCTGGTCTCGGGGTTCATGGTGGTTTCCCATAGCTGTTCGGGGCTCATTTCCCCCAGTCCTTTGTAACGCTGGATTACTACTCCTGACCTTTCAGAGATTTTTTCCAGCACCTCAGCAAGTTTATACCAAGGAATATCTTTACCAATCTCCTTGTCATTCTTAACAATAATGTACGATTTATTCTCAATTAATTTCTTGACTTGGGGATAGGCCTTGAAGCATTTACGAAGGATTGGATTTTCAAAAAATTGCCTGTCAAACTTTTTCTTGCCAGCTTCCAAATCAACCTCTAACCAGTATTCACTTTTTTCATCACTCGAGTGTGACCTGACTGTCCACCCAAATTCCTCTAACCAAGTCCTGAGTTCTTGCATAGTTCTTTTAACCGGGAAATCGAAGCGATAAAAAGACTCATCTTTCTTCAGAAGGGCGGCGCTTAGTTCTCGCGGTATACCTTCCTTATCAAGGAGGTCATCTAACCCTTGGTTTAACTCTCTTAGTGAATTCAAAAAGTCACGTATCTTCACTCCGGTTAGATTAACAGAGCCATCTTTTGAGTAGATGGAGACTTTATCGAACGCTTTCTTGGCAAAAACCCTTTCCATCTCCTCCTCCGAATATATCCATTCTTGCGTTTTCCCTATAGTTGCTCGATAAAGGGGTGGTTGGGCGATGTAAAGGTATCCATGGGTGATTAACTCCAGCATGTAACGGTGGAAGAAGGTGAGCAGCAGGGTGCGAATGTGAGAGCCATCGACATCGGCATCGGTCATGATGATTATTTTGTGGTATCTGAGCTTCGAGAGGTCAGGTTGTCCATCGGTATTTGCTCTTAATGCGGTGACAACAGCTCTTATCTCTTCATGTTGTACGATCTTGTCTTTAGCGGCCTTTTCGACATTGAGTATTTTCCCTTTCAGAGGGAGGATAGCCTGGAATTGGCGGTTGCGTCCCTGTTTAGCTGAACCACCGGCTGACTCGCCTTCAACTAGGTAAAGCTCACACAAGGATGGGTCTTTTTCGGAACAATCGGCCAGCTTTCCGGGCAAGACTGATATTTCGAAGCTGCTTTTCTTAAACACGAGCTCGCGTGCTTTACGTGCTGCTTCCCTTGCCTTAGCGGAAATGAGGCATTTGGCGATAATTGTCTTTGCCTCGTCTGGATGTTGCTCTAGATAGAGGGACAATCCATCGGCGACGACAAATTCGACTTGACTTTTTACTTCAGGATTGCCCAGTTTTGCTTTAGTTTGCCCCTCAAATTGAGGATGGGGTAACTTTACGCTGATAATCGCTACCATCCCTTCACGGACGTCTTCCCCGGTTAGGTTGGGTTCGGTATCTTTGATGAATTTATTATTTCGCGCGTAATCATTCAGGACGCGGGTCAATGCGGAACGAAAACCGGTAAGGTGGCTGCCTCCCTCTCTGGTGCTAACACAATTGGCAAAGGAGAAAGTGGACTCTATGGAGCTATCGTTGTATTGCAAGGCTACTTCAATTGCAGTGCTGTTGGCTGAATTCTTTAGTAAGATGGGTTCCGGATGTATAACCGTCCTATTTTTGCTTACCCGGGAAATTAAAGTAGCTATTCCACCTTCGAAGTAAAATGTTTTTTCGGCATCACTGCTCTCATGCTTGATTGCTAACTCCACCCCGCTATTCAAAAAAGCCAATTCTCTCAGGCGCTGGCAAACTGTGCCAAAGTCGTAATCGATATCCTCAAAGATTAGACTATCGGCGAGAAACATGATTTTAGTGCCGGTATCTTGGGCGTGACCGATGATTTCTATAGCACCTATAGGAATACCTTGCCGGTATTCCTGGCGATATATGTTCCCTTCCCTTCTAATCTCGACTTTAAGCCAGGCAGACAAAGCATTCACCACCGAAGCACCGACGCCGTGTAATCCGCTTGATATTTGGTAAACAGCTCCTCCAAACTTTGCTCCAGCGTGTAGATGGGTCATCACTGCTTGTAAAGCAGTAATGTCTGTTTCTGGAATAATGTCAACAGGGATGCCTCTCCCGTTATCCACCACGGTGACGCTGTTATCTGGGTGAATTGTCACATCAATTTGGTCGCAGAAACCAGCCATAGCCTCATCTATGCTGTTATATACTATTTCATAGAGGAGTTGATGCAGTCCTTGACGGTCGGTGCTCCCGACATACATTCCAGGGCGTAGACGGACTGCTTCTATCTCGTCTAGAATCTGGATGTCTTCGGCGCGATACTCGTTATTTGGTTTGTTGTTTAGCTCGTCTTGTGTCATATGTGATTGGGGTTCGTCTATCTAAGGTGAATGTTGCAACGCTAGGTGACCAATTTGGCACAACACCATATTTACCCATTTATTATACCACATCTACGAATAGAAAGCTATATTTTGTGCTCTTTCTCATCTTTTTTCAAGTAAGCTTGCTATTTCATTGAAGGGAACAGTTTTCTGTTCTCCGCTCGACATGTCTCGCAATACCGCTGTTTCATTCGCCACTTCCTTTTCTCCAATGATAACGGTGTATTTAACGTCTAGCGAATTAGCCTGTCTCAGTTGGCTTTTCAAACTCTTATCTCCAGTAGCTTGGATGGCAGCGATGCCTTGGTGGCGTAATCTGGAAACAAGTTTTGTTGCCTCTAATTTAGCTTGTGTTCCGAGGCAAGCTACATAAGCAACAGGTTTAGGGAGGGTAGGAACAATTACGTTCTGGTTTTTCAAGGCAATAATGATTCTTTCTATACCAGCGGCAAAGCCAACTGCTGGCGTAGGTTTACCCCCCAGTTCCTCAATAAGATTATCGTAGCGGCCGCCTCCACCAAGAGCGATTTGTACTCCTTTCCCTTCAGGCTTAACCTCGAAGACTGTTCTGGTATAGTAATCCAGTCCACGCACTAGCTTGTGATTTAGTTGGTAACTTATCCCCAGTTCAGTTAGATATTTCTGGACACTTTGAAAATGTGTCTGGCATTCGGAGCAAAGATAGTCTGTGATTTTTGGCGCACCTGTTATTATTTCCTGGCAGGAAACTTCTTTGCAGTCGAGAAGTCGCAGGGGATTTCTAGCCAACCTGACCTTGCAGTCGGGACATAGTCTATCCCGGTAGGTGGAATAGTATTTTTTCAACGCCTCGACATAGCCAGGCTGACATTGTCGACAGCCAATGCTATTAATCTCAATAAGCAGTTCTGAAAGACCCAAAGAAGATAAGAAACGATACATCAATTCTATCACCTCAGCATCGAGGACAGGGTCAGCATCACCTATTGCTTCACATCCAAGCTGATGATGCTGACGATAGCGTCCTGCCTGAGGGCGCTCGTATCTGAAGGCGGGGATAATATAATATAGCTTTACTGGCTGAGGTAGGTTAAATAGCCCATGTTCAAGGTAAGCGCGACAGATCGGCGCAGTTCCCTCTGCAGTCAAAGCCAGCTTCTGCCCACTTCTATCCTCAAAGACATACATCTCCTTAATGATGTCTGCGCCATCAGGCGCGATGTGGGCAAAGAGTTGGTAATCTTCAAAAACAGGGGTGTTGAGGGGCTGGTAACCGTAAAGCTGGCAGAGGTAAACAGCTTTTTCCTCTATATACTTCCAGTAAGCCTTTTCTTGGGGCAAGATGTCCGATGTGCCGCGAGGTGCTTTGAACAAAAGAAAAACTCCTTGACTTGTAGAATACAAGAGAGTAGGAAGGATGTAAAGGAATTTGCCTTGTTTTTGTTATTTAAGTTATGATGAATTTGATGGAAAAGGAGGAGCTTTTAGCTAAAGCACAGGCATACCTGCCAGAAGAGCAGGTAACACTGGTTGAGAAAGCTTACAATTTTGCTCTTGATGCGCATCTAGGGCAATTACGGAAATCAGGAGAGCCTTACCTGGAGCATCCTGTTAGTGTAGCAATGATTTTAGCTGAGCTTCAATTTGATGGTGCTACTCTAGCTGCTGCCTTGCTTCACGATGTTCTCGAGGATTGTGGAGTCTCAATGGGTGAAATCGAGACTAACTTTGGTGATGAAGTAGCTAGATTAGTAGGGGGCACCACGAAATTGAGCAAGTTGGCAAAGCCTGTTTATGGAGATGCAGCCAGGAGGGAGCTTCAAGTGGAGAATCTGCGCAAGATGCTTATAGCTACTGCTGAGGATTTAAGGGTTATATATATAAAATTAGCTGACCGGCTACATAATATGCGTACTCTTGGAGTTTTGCCGCGGGGAAAACGCGTCGCCATTGCTCAAGAGACTTTGGAGATATACGCTCCGCTAGCTCATCGTCTGGGTATCCGGAGCGTAAAATGGCAGCTAGAGGATTTGGCTTTTCGTTATTTAGAGCCACGGGAATATCATCGGGTTGCTCGTTTGGTAGCTTCGAAACGAGAACAAAGAGAAGGTTTTATAAACGAAGCTATCCAAGCGGTAGGCGAGGAATTGAACAAAGCTGGGGTAGAAGCAAGCGTTTTTGGCAGGCCAAAGCATGTTTATAGTATCTTTCGGAAAATGGGCAAATATGCGTCGCAGGGCAAGGATTTTGGCGATATCTATGATCTTTTTGGCTTGCGCATACTGGCTAATTCAATTTCAGACTGCTATAAGGCACTGGGAATAGTTCATAGCCTTTGGCATCCTATGCCTGAAGAATTTAGCGATTTTATTGCTAATCCTAAAGAGAATGGGTATCGATCTTTACACACAGCGGTGATATATCATGGGAATGCGTTGGAGGTGCAAATTCGGACTTATCAAATGAATCGAGTTGCTGAGTTTGGGTTAGCTGCCCACTGGCGCTATAAGGAGGGAGAAAAAGGAGGGGAGTCTTTTGGGGAAGTGGCTTGGTTACCTCGACTGGTTGAGTGGCGAGATGTATTTGATAGCAAGGAATTTTTGGAATCCGTCAAAAGCGATATGCTCGCTAATCGGGTGTTTGTTTTTACTCCCAAAGGCGAAATAAAGGAATTGGCCAAAGGAGCAACGCCTTTGGATTTCGCTTTTCACGTTCATACCACCTTGGCTTATCGCTGTGTTGGGGCAAAAGTGAATGGCCGATTGGTGCCATTGAACTATAATCTCAATAATGCTGATGTGGTGGAAATCATTGCTGCTAAGGGGGAGAAAGAACCTAGTCTGGATTGGCTCAATCCTGAACTTGGCTATGTCAAAACTTCTCATGCACGGGCGAAAATTCGCCAATGGTTCAACAAGCAGGATAGGGCTCAAACCATTGAGGCGGGGAAGCAATTTCTGGGCCGGGAACTCAAAAGGGCAGATATTGTCCTCCCAAGCGTTAGTGAAGTGGCATCACTATTTGGTTTCAAGAATATGGATGACTTTTTTGTTGCCATCGGGAGTGGTAACCTTAGTCCCTCTCAAATAATAGCAAAACTAGCCGTAAGTGAAGAGCGGCCTGAAGAGCTGGTTGAAGTTCATCCTTCAAAAAAGGTTAGCCCGGCGAGCGTTAAGGTACTTGGTGTAGGAGACCTGGTCACTCATCTGGCTAACTGTTGTCATCCCTTGCCAGGGGATAAGATTATTGGTTATATTACTCAGGGACGCGGTGTTACCGTGCATCGTCGAGATTGCCCCAATATCGTTAATGAAGTGGAGAGGGAGCGGCTGATTGAGGTGGGCTGGGGCGGTGTGGAGCAAGTTTACCCGGTGGCTATTCAAGTTAATGCTTGGGATAGGATAGGCTTACTTCGGGATATTAGCGTTATTATTGCTGAGGAAGGAGTAAATATCACTGACTTTCATGTGGCAGACCACGAGGATATTGTCTCATTGAATCTTAGTCTGGAAATAAAGGGTACTGCCGAGTTAGCAAGTTTGATATCTAAAGTTTACTCAATTGGGGGCGTAGTAAATGTGAGAAGGAAAGGAGGAGTGAATGCCGCGCATTAAGTTGGCTAACAAAATAGCTCGTGCTACGGAAAGAAGGAGATTGCGGAATAGTACGACAAAGAGCAGGATGAAGACTGCTATTGCTAAAGTGGGGAAGCTTATTGTAGCTGGGAATATGGAATTAGCGGAAAAAGAGACGGTAAAGGCGATAAGCTATATAGATAAGGCGGTAAGCGCAGGGGTTATTCATCGCAATAAGGGTGCTAGACTCAACTCTCAGCTAACAAGGCAATTAAATCAGGCAATGTCGAAGGAGAAAGGAGGTTAGCTTTTTTGGCTGATAAAGCTCTTTCCAGAAAGCAAAAACAGATCATAAGCTTCATTCGCCAGTATTTGCGTGATAATGGTTATCCTCCTAGTGTTAGAGACATTGTTAAAGGATGTGATATAAGTTCTACTTCTGTGGTAGTTTATAATCTAAATAAATTGGAGCGCGCAGGTTATATTCGTCGTCAAAGCGATATATCGCGGGGGATTGAGCTCTTAGATAAACGCCGTGAGAAAAGACTTGTCTATATACCTATAATAGGAGAGATAGCCGCTGGTGAGCCCATTCCTGTGCTTGATGCCAATAAAAGCGCTGTTACCTCTGATGAAGGGCTGGAGGTAAGTGACGACTTAATTCAAAGAAGGGGCAATATTTATGCTGTTAAGGTGAAAGGTGAATCGATGGTTGATGCCTTGATAGGGGATGGGGATATTGTGTTATTGAGTTACGTAGATAATGTTGAGGAAGGCGACATGACGGCAGTCTGGCTCAAGAAGGAGCAAGAAATTACTCTGAAAAAATTGTTTAAAGAGGGAGAGCGCGTGCGTCTTGAGTCGGCAAATAGCCAGATTAGTCCTATTTACACCTCTGCTGATAATATTGATATCCAGGGGAAGGTAGTTGCTGTCATCAGACGAATGTCATAAAAGTCACGTCTTCACAGATTTGGGGGAAACCAGTGTATACCAGTCAGCGTATCCAGGATTTCTTCCCAGTATTACCTGGCTAAACAGGTTTTGTAACTCAGCGGTTATTTTACCGATTTTCCCTGCGCCTATCATACGGTGGTCGATTTCGATGATTGGGGTGATATGGGCTGCGGTGCCAGTAAAGAAGCATTCTTCAGCGAGGTAGAGCTCGCTTCTATCAACAGTTCTCTCTACGGTATCTATGCCCAGCTCGTTTTTAGCTAGTTTCATAACTGTATCTCTGGTGATTCCAACGAGGATATTATCTGATGAAGAGGGCGTGACTAGCTTCCCATCGCTAACCAAAAAGATATTTTCGCCACTGCCCTCGGAGACATGTCCATCATGGCTTAGTAATATCGCTTCATCATAGCCATTTTCCAGTGCCTCGGTTTTAGCTAATGCGCTGTTAACATAGATACCACAAATTTTTCCTCGGGCTGGTATCATGGTGTCGTCGACACGCCGCCATGATGATGTACCGCAACGAACACCATTCTGAATATCAAGATAAGCAGGGAGTGTAGTCACAATAATAAGAAAATCGTCTTCAAGGTCGTGAAGGCGAATCCCGAGAGCTTCGGAACTTTTGTATGCCATAGGGCGGACATAGACATCTTCGTGGTAATTGCTTCTTTCTGTGGTCTCTATAGTCAATTGACACAATTCATCAAGGGAGTAGGATAGGTTGATTTTTAACAAACGGCAGCCATTGAGCATGCGTTTGTAGTGGTCCCTAATTCTGAAGAGGCAAAATCTCTCATGCTCACTATCCCAGTTTCCCCGAATGCCCTCGAAGCAAGCGGT
>JAUWGN010000078.1 GCA_030606385.1 Dehalococcoidia bacterium | reverse complement strand
ACATGCGCTCAGGCGCTACTTTGTCACTGATGTTTACCGTACAGTGACTCAAGGTGAGGTTAGGGCTGAGCATGAAGGTTCAGGCCGTTGGGTGATAAGAGCTATCTGCATCGTTAGTTGTCGACTATTAACCGTATGAATTGAAACAAAATAGTAGTGCTATAATTTAGTTGATATGAGTAGTGGGACAGAGAAAACAGTGACCGTCGACTTTGATCTCCCTTTTGCAGTCCACATTTCCAGCAAGCCACTCAATGTAGACGTTGAAGGGGTTAAGTGCGTACTCCGCTTTGATAAGGTCCAACGTGATAGTGTTGACCCTCGTTTGGGCATTGAAGGAAACTTTGATCTCCTTGAAGATAGATTCGGATGGGTACGATACTCTAAGGCAAGCATATCAATTCCATTGAGTCAGCCGCCTCCTGGTCTGGCTGGTACTAGAACGGAAGAGTGGCTGGTGGGCATAGCTATTTCCGCTGTAAATGTTTTTTTGGGTCATTATAGGGATGTGATGAACCTTTCGTGGATTAGGCCAGTGTCGCCCATTGAAGTATGGGGAGCTGAAATCAACTATTTTCAAAATGGACTTACAACACGGACTGTATCCTATAGACCCATGCACCAACTTTGTCTCCCTATAGCTGGCATCGGTGACGAGCGTGAGCAAATCTTAAGACGCCGTGTGCAGGAAAGTCATCACCCATCACAGTGGAAGCTACTCTTGCTAGATGCCGAGGAAGCTCTAAATCGAGGAGATGCGAGGCTCGCAGTAATACTCGGACAAACAGCAATAGAGGGAGCAGTTAGTGAAGGGTTAGTCTATACCTTTCATAAGAGGCAACTGCCTTTGAAAGACGTGCGCCAGAAACTTCAGGCAGGGAAGGCGCTGAGCTACGAAGAAGGTGTTAAAAAGGCTAGGGCTAGTCTCCTTTCCAAATTGACGGAAGGGCTTAACCTTGCTAACAGAACGAGTATTAAGAATGATTTGGCACTATGGTATGACTGCGATGTGGCAAACGCCACGAGAGTAGCCTGTGTACATTACGGCTATTTCCCCTCTGCCAAGGAAGCTAGGAAAGTACTCAATACCTATTGGCGAGTGTATAGAGAATATCTGGAGAAATTGCTTCCTGACCAGAAGACTTTAGAGACTGATTATGTGGGAGAATCTATCAATGCGGTGGCCCAAGCTTTCGAACAACCACTCTCAAAAGCTCTCAGCGACATCATAAGAGAAGTAGTACCCATATTACAGAAAAGGTTAGTCTTGCACCATATTAGCTCACTCCCAGTGCATCTGGATAAGGAGGGGACATTCGGTCAGGCTGAAGCGCAAGGTGACCTATTATTAATATGGCTAGACCCAGGTAAAGGGTTTGATGACAATCAAGCATTTATTGCTGAGACGCTTATCCACTTCGAGCTATTGTCTAAGGGGTATCCTTATGCGAAAGTGGCTGAGAGCCTTCCATTTGAACAGGGTAGAGCAGGATGGGAAGCAATTGCAGAAACACTAACATGTGCTGTTCTAAGTTTGCCTATAAATGATCGCCTCAGAAAGGCTAAATTCGCGGTCGACACGTACGCTATGGAGAGACTTGAGGCAACGAGACGCAGATTGTCTGATCCTAGCTATATCGAACCGCGACCAAATGAAGCTAGAGCGAAGACTGTCCCTCTAGAGGTAATGCGTCTTTATTTTAGCCTGGAATCAAGTATGGCAAAGCAAGAATTGTTGAACTTGGTAGCAGATCGACTAGCGAACTATACTAAGGGCATTCGACGTCTTATAGAAGTTATTCAGAAACAAGGGCATTCTAGTCAGGAAGAGTGCGTTCAGCTGATGGTTGAGTGTCGTAACTGCTTGCTGCTACTAGATAGTTGCTTGGTAATAGACCCCCAAAAGCGTCTTGTGTATTACTCTTCAGGGCCTCGATCTTACTAGAAGAATTATGTCTTTGCCTTAGCTCACACTCTCTGTGGCTTATTTATACTGTCTATAACACACACGAGAAGCTCTCTGGAATTCTGTGGCGGTGTAAATCTACCTGTTATGTTTCTGAAGGGAGTTATTGGTCGCTGGTTCAAATCCAGCTGCCGTCACTTTCAAAGCTAACAAGGCAGCTCCTGACAAAAGGACTTCCTCAAATCCGCATCTGTCCTTCGCGCCTAATCTATATTGCCGTTGTGACTTTTCGTCCTGCGGTAAATCCCGTAGATGCAGATGCCCATTCCGGCAACGCCAGTAAGGATTATAGATACCGCTGATGCCGGACCAGGCTTAACTATAACACCGGGAGCGAATAACATAATGAATCCCAACAAGCCGAACATGGTAAGAAAAAAGCCGATCCCTATGCTATAGGCAATTATATACTTTATGTTTTTTGTTATTGCTCCTTCCTTTTTTAGTTCCCCTATTTCTTTTCCTTGGGCTTCTTGGGTTTTTTCACATTTTTTCTTCCCTTAGTTCCCATCTCTTTCACCTCTCCTTTCTAATACTTTCTTTTATATTATATATCTTCTAATTTTTGCCATTTGTATTCTGCAAAGAGCAAATGACATGCTTTGGACTTTGGTTCTTTACGAGCGATTCTTGAATGCTATTCTAACAAGGGATACTTAGTGGTGCAAGGAAAAGACTCAGAGTGACAGGAAAGGAAGGATTCATGGCCAGGGTGGTAAAGGGGGCATCCGGGTTGTCAGGGCTGGCAATTAGGGCAGAAGTAAGTGCCGCGGTTCTGCAGGGAAATGCGCTCAACGGAAACACCGCAAACAGGGCAGGGCTTGCCTTTCCTGTGAGCAACCTTGAAATCAAAATGGGCTGTGCCCAGCTGACCGCCGGGGCGGACATAAGTATCCGTGCTGGCTCCTTTCCTGGCGATAGCTGAGCGGAGGATTCTCCGAATAGAATTATGTATATGTTGAATTTCCTCGGGGGATAGGCTGTCTGTAGTCCTCAGAGGGTGCATTCGAGCGGCAAAGAGGATTTCGTCGGCATACATATTGCCGATTCCAGCGATGAGACTCTGGTCGATGAGAGCCACCTTGATAGGGATATGATGTTTGCTTAACCTTTGTGACAAAACAGCAGCGGTGAAATTGTCCTCTAGAGGCTCAGGTCCCAGCTTGCCAACGACAGGCTCAATGTTTTCCACTAGCCATACTATTCCCAGTCGTCTCTGGTCATTGAGAACAAGATGGGTGCCGTTGGAGAAGGTGAAACTCGCTCTGGCATAAGGGTCAATTTTGTCTGGGTTTAATAATAATGCTCCGCTCATTCTAAGATGCACAACCAGGTATTGGGCAACTGATAGCTGAAAAATGAGATATTTCCCACGGCGGCTAATGCTTTCTATTGCTTGTCCTGTTAATCTGCGGCAAAATTCTGGCACCGGCAGCTGGTATATTAATCGGCCGTCAAGAACATTGACCTGGTTGAAGTGTTGCCCAACCACCCAGGGTGAAAGCTCGTTTTTGATTGTTTCTACCTCGGGTAATTCGGGCAAAGTTCCCCCTAGTCAAGCTTGTTCCATAGCTCGGTTATCTTTTCCCGTAGTCTGGTGAGATCCCCTTCATTATGGATTATTTCATCAGCGTGTTTTGCTTTGTCTTCAGCGGGTGTCTGCGATTTGAGCCGCGCTAAAATTTGGTCTCTGTCAGCTCCCGGGTGTCTGGTAAGCCTTTGAAGTGCTATCTCCGGTGAAGCTATTACCAGCCATACTTCATCTACCAACGTCGTCCAGGTAGCCTCGATCAGCAGGATGGCTTCTAGAGCTACCGCTTTTGTTCCCAGGCGGCGATAACTTTCAATCTTTTCCTTCACCAGTTGATACGCCTTGGGGTGCACTATCTCGTTTAATTGTGTCAGCGCTTCCGGGCTGGAAAAAACCAACTGTGCCAATTTAACACGGTTGATTTCCTTGCTGGGTTGCAGTACTTCCGTGCCAAAAGTGTCGATTATCTCCTGCCAGGCCTGGCTATGCGGTTTGTAGGTTTCCTGAGCTGCTTCGTCGGCATCAATGACTGCAGCGCCAAGCTCAGCCAGGAATCGGCATACTGTGCTTTTGCCGCTGCCGATGTTGCCGGTTATTCCAATAACGACCATTCTGCTGAATTATATCCTAGAGCTATCGGTGGGGGAAACGATTACATCAAGCTGGGTCAGGATGATATAATATCTAGGGCTGGTGATGGAAAAGGAGGCGATGCTTTATGAGAAGCTGCCTGATGACAGGGTGAAGTGTAATGTTTGTCAGCGCAGGTGTGCAATCAATCCTGGTAAGATGGGTGTTTGTCGGATGCGTCTCAATCGCGATGGCGTTCTATATACTCTCAATTATGGTGAAGTGTCTTCGGTAGCCTCCGACCACATTGAAAAGAAGCCTTTGTTTCATTTCTTTCCCGGCAGTTTTGCCTTCTCCCTGGGCACTTGGGGGTGTAACTTTCATTGTCAGCATTGCCAGAATTGGGAGATTTCCTGCGTTGATATTCCAGCGACCTCGCGTTATCTGTCCCCCGAGAAGGAAATAGAGTCAACCAGGGAATATGGCTGTGAAGGGATTGCCTGGACCTACAATGAGCCAGCGGTATGGTTTGAATATACTTTAGATTCTGCTAAGCTCGCTAAGCAAAGCGGTTTATACACCGTTTATGTCACCAATGGTTATCTTACCCCGGAGGCTCTGGATACTATAGGACCCTACCTCGATGCCTGGAGAGTTGATGTTAAAGGGTTTAGCGATGACTTTTACCGCAAATTAGCTAAAGTGTCCCATTGGCAGGGTATTCTCGATGTTACTAAACGAGCTAAGGAAAAGTGGGATATGCATGTTGAGGTGGTAACCAATGTTATTCCTACAATGAACGATGACGATGAGCAGCTTCGCGGCATCGCTACCTGGATACGGGATAATCTGGGGGAGCTCACTCCATGGCATGTGACTCGCTTCTATCCCATGCGTAATTTAGATTATCTGCCACCTACTCCGGTATCTACTCTGGAAAGGGCTTATAGAATTGGTAAGGAAACAGGGTTAAGGTTTGTTTATCTTGGAAATGTTGCTGGACACGAATATGAGAATACTGTGTGTTACTCCTGTGGCAAGATGAATGTTCGCCGGATGGGCTATGATACCAGTATTGTCGGGCTTGATGGCTCTAAATGTAAGTTTTGTGGCGCTGAGCTTAATTTTAGAATGGAGATGAAAATGTAGTTGCCCAATTTATTGGGCTGGATAACAGAGGCTCAATCTACTAAGCCTGATAAATCAGGCAACTACAGACTGTATTGGAACAGTGGAAAACTAAAGATGAGAGCGATTAAAAATATACGCTTAAAAGATTATGATTACTCCCTGGATGGGTTTTATTTCATAACAATTTGCACTGATTATCGAAGACCTTATTTAACAGGTGAAAACAAGGAAATAGTGGCTCAATTTATTGAGCAATTACCCCGCAAGATAAAAGGAGTAAAATTAGATTATTATCAAATATTGCCTTCTCATATTCATCTAATATTAATTTTGGAACACTGTGAGCTTAAGCTAGCTGAGATTATTAGAAGGTTGAAAGCGGCAACCAAGAAGCAACTTGGATTTAAACTATGGCAACCAAATTACTATGAGCATGTGATTAGAAACCAAAAAGCATTGGCAGATATCCGAG
>JAUWGN010000129.1 GCA_030606385.1 Dehalococcoidia bacterium | reverse complement strand
TGATGGCGATGGGTATATTGAATATCTTAGCCGCTCCCCTGGCGGGCTTAGAGACCACGGTTGGAGAGATAGTCATGGCGCCTTAACTTATCCTGATGGCACCCCGGTTGAGCCCCCTGTAGCCCTGGTTGAAGTTCAGGGATATGCTTACAAGGCGTTTACAGGTATGGCTGAACTCTTACATCGAAAAGGGGAATTGACACTTTCCCGTAAGCTCGCTAAGCGTGCTGCTAAATTAAAGAAAAACTTCAATCGAGATTTCTGGTTAGCAGACAGGCAGTTTTTTGCCCAGGGGCTTGATGCCAGCAAAAAGCCGATTGACTTGGTGACCTCAAATCCAGGACATTGCCTTCCCTGTGACATAATCGATGCTGATAAGGCAGAATATTTGGTGAAGCGCCTTACGTCACGAGACATGGCCTGCGGCTGGGGTATACGAACCGTCACCAGCAGAACCCCTAGGTTTAATCCTATGGGCTATCACCAAGGAAGTATCTGGCCACACGATAATTCTCTCATTGTAGCGGGTATGAGACGCTATGGATATATCAAGGAAGCGGAGGAGGTAACCTCACAGATCTTTGAGGCAAGCATGCATTTCCCTTATAGCCGTTTGCCCGAGCTTTTTTGTGGTTTTGCTCGTGATAAGGAGTTTCCCGGCATGCCTGTAAAGTATCCCGTTAGCTGTAGCCCGCATGCGTGGGCTTCTGGCAGTGCTATACTCCTTCTCCAATCGATGCTTGGCATGCAGGCGGATGTAGCTTGTGGAAAGCTTTATCTAAACCCTAAGCTACCGCAATGGCTGAAGTATGTATCCATACAAAATCTTCGTGTTGGCAAGGGAACTGTAGATCTGTATTTTGAACGCCACGAAGAAGACAGTAGCTTTCGCATAACTGAAAACAGTGCTGGTATTCAAGTGGTAATTTCTCAGTGACATTATCTAGCTCTTTATAAAAAGCACAGGGAATCTGTGGCAAACCAATGTCCGTAGTGGGGGAGTCTTTATCGTGACAGCCCCGACAAATGTCCCTGTATCGCTAAATTTCTAGCCATCTCCAACAACCCTCCATTCTCTTACCTGTCCCCGTTGTGCTGTTGCAAGGAGCTTCTAATTCAAACAAGATCGTTTATACGCTTCCCAAGTTTATGTCCCTGTCAATATGTTTTCAGGTCACAATCTGACGTTTTGTTACTCCTATCCTCGAACTTAGCATGGCTTCTATTTAAGGTTAGCTGGGGGTATAATCAAAGGTGATGAGAAAGTTGGCCGTTTTAGCTACGCTAGTAGTGCTACTGGCAGGCTTACTCTTATCGGGCATTTCTGACGGCAGCCCGTCGATTGCTGATACCAGCGTTCCTAACAACGAGGTAGCTAGCAACGTGAATCAAAACGATAATCCTAACTCTACGACTGCTACAATTACGATAACTATGCGAACGCCACCTTTGCCTGAGGAGTAGTTCAACAATGCTGCAAATGCAATCCTCGCCCGATGGCAAACTCGGACAAGCTGCAAAGAGACTAATTCTAATTGCAATTTTGTTATCGGTAGTAGTTACGACAGTTGGGTGTGGCTCAAGCACGTCTTCCGTTGCTGGCTTATATGTGAGTGAGGACTATCCAGGTGGGTATATGCAACTCAACAGTAATGGGACATTTGTGATGCCATTGGGTTTCCATGGAACTTGGCAGATTGACGGTGATGAACTAACATTCATTACTCCGCTTGGTCTAGAGAGGTGGAGAATAGAAGGGAATAAAATCATAGACCCTGGGGGTAGTATATGGGTGAAAAAAGGTACAGCTATTCCTGAAACTGGTGCACCAGACTTGGTCGTTGTTGGAGGGCAGTCATGGGCTGCAAGGAATTGGTTCGTCACGTTCGATGGGGCCGAATGGTATCGTTGCACTCTTTTGGTCCATCTCACAGTAAAGAACACTGGCACTAATGTTGCCGACTTCGGACACAGAACAACGGCAGGGTATCCCTATACATTGTATGCAGTAGATAAATATGGTCAGAAGTTCTATGTGAAAGGGACAGGAGCTTACGACTGGTACCAGCAGAAGTTTTACCCTGGCGAGCCCAAGAGCGGCACACTGGAATTCCGAATAGACCCAAGGTCAGAGAGGGTTTGGTTACAGGGGCCTCGTTGGCACAACACCCCACCATGTTCTTTCGACCTTGGTAACGTACCCAGCGCCTGTGAGTGATGCCAGTTGTGTTATGCTGTGCTAACTTTATCAGCTAATTAGAGGACATTGCTTGATTGAACAACCCGCCCTATTGTTCAACGATGAGCATCCTCGTCACTAAAGGAAAGCACACAAGAACGGTTTGTCTTGTCTAAAAATGACTCTCTTTACTTTGGCAATAGACTGGTGAACACCTCAAGGGCTCCAGATATTTTCTCATAGTATGGGTGACGATTCCGCATTTTAAGGATGTTAATGTAAGCTTTCCAGTCCCACCAACTTCCTTCCTTGTGGTATAGCTTATAACAAATCCCGTCTGATACCACAACCTCGAAGCATGAGGGGAACCTCTCTGCGGCAGATCGGGCTTGTTCTTCCCCAAAGGAGAGCCCCTCCCATAGCCTCTTGGACTCCAAAATCATAATACAAGGGTTGTCCCTTTTCCTTGTATCCATGAGGATACCGGAAAAGCGCTACGTCCAACTTATCCCACTCAATTTTAATCCTCTGTTCCGACCATCCAAGTGCTACAAGCAGCGGTGTAATGAGAAACGTCCGCGTCTCGTGTTCGCTCATATCCCTAGCATTGTCCCGCTACTAGGTCGCCAGTCGACGCACACGTTTAATAGTGCCAGTTACAGTTTCGGCGTCCGCAACTCTTAATCCAATGTGAATCAAGTGTTACCGCTCAATTTCCTCCCAAATCCGTCTGAATCTTTCCAATTCCCTCTCTTTTACTTCTCCAAGATATTTCCTGTGGAATTCCTTTGATAAATCTTCAGCCTTATCAGAAGTTACGGGTTCACTTTCACAGGTCCATTCCAAAGCCTCAATTCTCAAGCTGTTGCCGCAACGAAAACAAGCTAGCTCAGCCACTTCAAACATAGCTCTAGGCATTGCAGCAACAAAAGGAGACTCACAATGCGGACATTTGCTAAGCTTAAGGTAAAACTTACAGCTCTTCATATCTCTAAGCGCATAAACATTGAAGCTAGATATCTTACTCCCTTCGCTCAATCATCTGCTTATCACAAAAAGAGCAATACATCACCATCCCGGGAGGCGCTGAGACCACACGCTTACAACTCGGACAAAAATAAGTAACTCGCTCTATACTAAAGTCCTCAGATTCAGCTTCGCTCATCTTGGCTTCCAGATTACACTAGAGCGTAGTCCCCAAGCAAAGCGTTAATAATGCTCGCTCCACTTCGTTCCGCTACGCAGCGTTCAGTCGGCTGCCAGTTCTCTTTAAAAGGCGTCATGGTAGAACAGAGCTCTCAGCCTCCTTGACGCTTACTAAATGGGAGACGCACTCTTGACAGCTCTCTGAAATTTTGTTAACATTGTTAACATAGACATCGGTCGGCGGATGTCTTCACAAAATTTTAAGAAAGAAAGGAGGT
>JAUWGN010000048.1 GCA_030606385.1 Dehalococcoidia bacterium | reverse complement strand
AAATATACTTTGTAGCAATTCGGTAAAGCCCCCACGGTTCTCAACATAATCAACAGTTCCCTTCATTTGTGGAGAAAAATGCGGGTCTGTTTTGGGTCCTGCTACACTGTAGCGGTCAAGAAACTCACCATAGCCCTTAGAAAGGTCCCTGAGCCTACTCAGATTCCTAAGTTGCCAAAGCCTATTAAGAGTTGTCTGCCTATCATAATAACCACTAATGCTACACAATATATTTTCTACCGTTCTATCTGACCTAATGTGGTCATTAATAGTTTCTATGCTCCTAGGGAAGTAAGGGTCGTTAACAGGGAAAATTTCCATTACCCTTTTTGCATAGCTATCTGCAGCCTCGCGAGCTAATAATTCTAGCTTTTCATCAAGAAGGTTCCTATAATGTTGAATAGTGCGACGCTGAGCCTTGGTAAGAGTACCTCCTTCCAAAAGCTTATCCATACTTTCAAGCAAACCATCTTGAAATTCCCCTCGCAAGTAGAAGTTATACCAATAGCTAATTAGAAATTGTTTTGGCCTCCATTCCTCCACAAGCTTAATAGTTAGCTTATTCAAGTTTTTCAAAATTTGCAGGTCAGCATTCTGGGTGTAATCCAAATCTATTTCTCGTAATTCTTCATCTAAGTTCAAAATTACCATAACCTTGTGGTAAGGGAAATACTGATCCTGCTGCATCGGTTTAAATAGGCTATCTTGCAGTTTGCCCAACAAGTCTGAGGATGGTAGCAGGATAAATTCAGTCATTAAGCTTTCAACCCTTCTTGTTGCCTTGAGGAACCGACCATCGCTAATAACTCTCCCATGTAAGTCAGCTCTCTGCTTGCCTATATCGCTCTCGGCATTAGGAGATAATGTCAAGACAGGCTTAACAACGAGCCTCGGGAAGAGTTCCTCTGCCAGCTTGAAGGAACCTTGAACATATTTAATATCCGTTTCATCGTAAAAGTCCCCGAATAATTTCCTTGTGTTGTGAAACTCAGTCATGACCTCATAATCCTTAAATTCGCCTGATAATATTCCAAGAGTTGAGGCGAGCTTATACAAGAAGTCAACGACTTGAGAGCCTTCGCTGGTCTCACCTTCAAACTCAAGAACTAAGTCATGAAGTAATATTACCAAAGGGGCAATACCGGCTTTAGTAAAGACCTCCCCGCCACGCAACCATCCGCCAAAAGCTATCTGTCCGTCCTCAGACATTGCCTCAAGAATTTTTCTAAGGAAGCTTCTAATTTTCATCTCTGGCAAAGGTGTGCTTACCTCCTTGCCAGCAAATTTCCGATATAACTCTCTCAGGTCTGATATAAAGGCATCCATGAGTTGGTCTATTTTTACTAGCTCTTTCGACACAAAAATATGATGGTCCTTTTCTAGCTCATCAAGAGTGTTTTTTAATGAGTCTACATCTATCTTATCCTTTGATATAGGCTTCAGTTGCAGTATCAGATGCTTCAAGAAGTCGATGCTTTGGCTTGTTAAGCCAGATAAAGAGGCTGTGTTTACCGCTGGCACTCCATCTATGGACTGTGAAAGAAGTCCTCCCAGATTCTCGAAAGGCTTCGTTTCCCATTCTTTTAGGTGTATTTTCCAGTTCTCCCATAGGGTTAAAGCCCACCCTGGTCTTCCCCTGCTTGCCCACCAAAGGAAGTTTGCAAGTTCCTGCGTTTTTGTTAGGGTAGTCATATCTTTTGAGCTGGGTAAAGGAATAGTTAAGTCAAGCTTTCGCCTGGCTTCAGCCCCACCCAGGGTTTCATAGGCTGAGGTTAAGCCAAAGCTCATGACTAGATAGTAGGGCACTCGCCGATGCTCTACGCTTTCCAAAGTATCCATTAAAGGAGCGTGACCGCTGCTTTTGACTCTTCGAGCAAGTTCAGAATATTGCTGCTCCATTTCATCTATAAAGAGCACAACCTCCTCGCTTCCGAGTGCTTCCTCAACCTGTTCAATGCTAAATCCTAGTGTCTCAAAATAATCTTTTACACTTTCACCTTCCCTTATGTCTGGGAGAAAGATTTTTTCAGTCAGTGTAGTATTTAAAAGCTTCTTCAATGCTTCTATTTGATATTTGGTAAACTTAGACAACTCCTGTGTAAGTTCATCGGGATTCAAAGAGGTTGGCAATATCTTCAGCAACTCCTCTAGTTTAGCAAACAAAGCTGGTTTTCCACTTTCCCACACCTTTCTAAATTCCCACAGTATTAGTTCACTTTTCCCAGAACCATAGGCACCAACTATTGCTCTCGGGGGCACATTATCTTTGGAAAACAAAAAATTATTTAAAGATACCTCTAGTTGCTCTCTTATCCCTTTGTGCTCGTCCGAGATGTCTTGCCATTTTGGTTTTCTAATTGTTGCGGTTAATTCCATAACTCCCTCCTTCAAGGGATTTACCGTGCTTCATCAGGATTTATCTCCTTTTTTGGTGCTATGATACTCGATAGTGCCTTAAATTGTCTCAACGGTTGGATTTGGGATTGAGTTCTCACTGGCAGTCCCCAGATATGGATGAAGCCAGGAGAGGCACTCTGGTCAAAGGCGTCACCTTTATCATAAGTAGCCAGGCTGTAATCATAAAGGGAATAAGGCGATTTTCTGCCTACCACCTGGCAATTGCCCTTGTAAAGCTTAACCTTTACTTCTCCGATAACATATCTTTGGGAACTATCCACATAGGTAGCCAAATCTTGGCGAAGTCGGGAGAACCATAACCCATTATAAACAAGATCAGCATATTGGTTAGCCACAATATTGTTGAAACGAAGCTGGTCTTTGGATAGGGTTATTGCTTCCAGTGCCTGGTGGGCTTTAGTTAACACGGAGGCTGCTGGTGCTTCATATATCTCTCTTGACTTTATGCCTATTAGTCTGTTTTCAACATGGTCAATTCTGCCCACGCCGTGTTTGCAGGATATCTCATGAACTTGCTGGATGAGTGCCACACCATTTAGTCGCTGCCCCTCAATGCTTATCGGTATTCCTTCATTAAAACCGATGGTGATGTAGTCAGCTTCATCCGGTGTTTCCTTGGGCGACTTTGTCCAGGTAAAGACATCATCAGGAGGTTCAGCCCACGGGTCCTCGAGAACGCCGCATTCGATGCTCCTGCCCCATAAATTCTGGTCGATGGAATAAGGGCTGGCTGCAGTGATAGGAACAGGGATATTATGGTTTTGGGCATATTCAATTGTTTGCTCTCGGGTCATATTCCACTCTCTAGCCGGCGCTATTATCGTGAGTTCGGGAGCCAAAGTTGCCACGCTCACATCAAATCTAACCTGGTCATTGCCTTTACCGGTACACCCGTGAGCTACCGCCACGGCGTTTTCCTTTTTAGCTGTGTTGACTAACAGTTGAGCAATAAGAGGGCGCGCTAGAGCCGTGGCTAAAGGATATTGACCTTCGTAAATAGCATTGGCTTTGAGGGCAGGAAAGACGAAGGAATTAATGAAGGGTTCCCTGGCATCAATTACAAATGCCTTTATCGCACCAAGGTTGAGTGCTTTCTGCTTGATAGCTTCAAGGTCAGCCACATTGCCTGTATCTACGGTAAGGGTGACGACATCCATATTATGTTTTTCTTTCAGCCATTTTATGGCTACCGAGGTATCCAGACCACCGCTGTAAGCCAATATTACTTTGTCCATTCGCTTCCTTTCTCAGTGAAAATATTTCTCAAAATGTTGATTGCTATATCTACCTCCTTTTCGGTGATAATGAGCGGAGGCATAAAACGAATAGCATCCGACTTTACTTTGTTGATCAGTAAGCCTTTGTCGAGGCAAGCCGTAACTACTTGCTGAGCAATTTCGTGGTCAAATTCCAGAGCTAGCAAGAGTCCTTTGCCTCTCACTTCGGTGACGAAGGTGAATTGCTGTTTCAGTCCTTGCAATTTAGCCATAAAGTAGCTTCCAGTTTGCTGCGCCTTCTCAGGTATGTCGTTATCGATGATATATTTCATAGTAGCGTAGGCGGCAGCGCAAACCAGTGGATTGCCGCCGAAGGTAGTGCCGTGCTCACCTGGGGCGAAAACTGAGGCTTTTTCTTTGGCTAAAAAAGCGCCGATGGGCACACCGCTGCCTAACCCTTTGGCTAAAGTCATTATATCTGGCTCAACGTTACATTGCTCGTAAGCGAAGAGAGTGCCTGTCCGCCCGATTCCGGTTTGAATCTCATCTAAAATGAAGAGGATCCCCTTCTCGTGGCACCAATCTTCTACCTTTTTAAGATAGTTCTCATCTGGCACATTGACTCCGCCTTCCCCCTGGACTGGCTCCAGCATTATCCCACAGGTTTTCTCATTTGTCGCTCTCTTTATTGCCTCAATGTTATTATACTCAACGTTTATGAAACCGTCAGGCAAAGGAGTATAAGGTTGCTGGAATTTCTCCTGTCCTGTAGCTGCGGTCATAGCTAAGGTTCTGCCGTGAAAGGAACCATAGGCTGTGATAATTTCATAAGCACTGTTGAGATGAATTTTGCCGTATTTCTTGGCTAGCTTTATTGCTCCTTCATTAGCCTCGGCACCGCTGTTGCAGAAAAAGATTCTATCGAGGCAGCTATTTTCTACCAAAAGCTGGGCTAACTTTACCGCCGGGATGGTATAAAACTGGTTGGATGTCTGTATAAGCGTTTTGGCTTGCTCTTCCAAAGCATTCACTAATGCTGGATGGCAGTGCCCCAGACTATCCACAGCCCAGCCGCCAACGAAGTCAAGGTATTGTTTGCCCTTGTCGTCCCATGCCCAGGCTCCTTCTCCACGAACCAATGTTACGGGAAGCCTGGTTACTGTGTTCAAAAACAGCTTGTCCGCCAGTGTTTGCCAGTCGTTACTTTGGGACAATGCTTGTTCCTCCAATTCCATTCTTCATCTCATTAAGCAAAGCGTGAGACATCTTGCCATTGATGATGCGGGCAACGGGTGCTGCCGAAAGAGCTTTGATGCTTGCTTCTATTTTGGGGAACATCCCTCCAGAAGCTGTACCAAGTTTGAGCATTTCGTTTGCCTCATCAATATTAAGCCTGGAAATTACCTTTCCTGAGCTATCGTAGATGCCATCGACATCGGTAAGGAAGATGAGTTTCTGAGCAGCTAGAGCAGCAGCTATCTCACCTGCAGCAGTATCACCGTTGATATTGAGCAATATTAGCTTTCCGTTAACTTCCCCAAAGCTTATTGGTGCTACCACAGGCATATATCCTGATTGTAGCAGTATGTTCAATAGGGTAGGGTCGGTGGCTACAATTTCACCGGTGTAACCTAGCTCGAAATCCTTGAGCTTTGCTCGCAGCAAATTGCCATCACTTCCGCTTATGCCTATTGCTTTTCCTTTCAGGGCTTGAATAGCTACCACCAGTTCTTTATTAACCAAGCCACCAAGTATTGCAGTAACCACTTTCAGGGTCTCGGCATCGGTAACCCTCAGCCCATTTATAAAGCTGGTGGACATGCCAAGCCTGGCGAGCCAGCTAGAAACTTCTTGAGCACCGCCATGAACCACCACTAAAGGCACACCTTGCTCTTGGAGTGCTACCAGGTCCTCCAGGACAGTATCCCGGTTGCCTAAAGTGCTACCGCCTATTTTGACTACCAATGGTTTCATGCTTGTACGTCGAGGTAACTTAGCGTTATGTTGCGTGTTCGCTATTTATCCTAACATATTCTTCAGATAGGTCGCAGCCCCAGGCAGTGGCTCTGCCGTCACCCAGGTTGAGATACACCTTGATAGGCACCCTGTTAAGTCTTGCCAAAGATGTTCGCAGCTCTTCTGCATCAAAGCGTGTTGGGCGACCTTGCTTCATGACACAAACGTCATTCAAATGGACATCCAGTTTATCTTCCCTTATCTTTGCACCACTTCGCCCCAGGGCGGCGACAATGCGTCCCCAATTAGGGTCACCGCCGTGCATCGCCGCTTTCACCAGTGGAGAGCTGACAATGGTCCGGGCTGCCTGACGAGCCTCCGTTTGATTTACCGCTCCTTCCACAACAACTTCGATGAGCTTGGTTGCTCCTTCACCATCTCGGGCTATTGATTTGGCTAAAGAAACGCAAACTTCATTTAAAGCGTTTTGAAAATCCCCGCCATTATTGAAACCAATTTCAGTGTTGCTTGCCAAACCATTGGCTAACAAAAATACACAGTCGCTTGGACTGGTTTCGCCATCAATGCTGAGCATATTAAAGGAAACGTCAACTGCTTTCTTTAGCGATTGCTGCAGGAAATCAATGTTTACCGCGGCGTCAGTGGTTATAAAACAAAGCATGGTGGCTAATTCAGGATGCATCATGCCTGCTCCTTTAGCTACCCCGCCGATGGTAAATTTACCTTCCTTTGCCTCGACTTGTATCGCTATCTCCTTGGGCCTGGTATCCGTGGTCATCATTGCTCTGGCCAGTTCATGACCGCCATCCTGGTGGAGCTCTATTTTCTCGATCCCGTTTCTGACCTGGCTCATGGGCAGTGGTTTTCCAATCACCCCCGTGCTGGCTACAAGCACTTCCTGTGAAGCTATGCTCACTTTTGTTGCTGTCAGGCTTGCCATTTCTGAGGCATCTGTCATGCCTTGCTCTCCAAGACAGGCATTGGCACAACCTGAATTCACCACAATTGCCCTTGCTTTTCTTTGTGTCAGGTGCCTTTGGGATAGGATGATCGGGGCTGATTTAGCCAGGTTGGTGGTGAAAACACCAGTGGCGACACAAGGCATCTTGGAATAGAGGATAGCTAAGTCCAGTTCGTCCTTATCCTTTATTCCGGCGTGGACTGCACCAGTGACAAATCCTGGCACCGAAGTAACTGTGCCGTCAGGAATTAATGAAAAATCCATTGATATATTTCTTGTCTGACGATATTAACATCCGAGTTATCGAAAATACAATTTGTTTTTTTGCGACGTAACTTATTGCATTATCACCATAAGTTTGTTAAAATCATACAAACCTTTAAATCAGCCCGGAGAGGCTGGTAAGGGGAGATTTGATAACGCAAAGGTTGGTAAAATCTGCAGCCTCTTGCCAGTTATGTGGCAGGAGGCTTTTTTAATGCCCCGTAAGCTCCTCATGACCTCGGAGGACGTGGGGCGTGCCTTGGTTCGTATTGCCCACGAGATTGTAGAGAGGAACAAAGGTGCTGGAAGCATTGTACTCGTGGGTATGTGGACCAGAGGAGTGCCTTTAGCACACCGATTAGCCGATACAATTCAGAGTTTTGAAGATATCCATGT